>CAYWEQ010000041.1:0-18031 GCA_964457185.1 uncultured Rikenellaceae bacterium | reverse complement strand
TATCCTTACCCCTGAGATCGCCGTGCTCATGATCCTTGCAGATCTTGCTGCCCGGAAGTGCCGGAGCTGCTTTCACCATATCGGCGCTTGCCTGGTCAAGGGCAACAGGATCAAAGGAGGCAGCCATACCAATATCAGGAACAATCGGGTAATCGTTAACATCCCAGCAATCACAATTAGGAGAAATATCCATTAAGAAGTTTATGTGAAATGAGGGTTTATCCTTGATTGCAGCAAAAGCGTATTCTGATACTTTCTTACATACAGACTCTGAAGAATTCTGCCACACAACTCTTGAAGCATCGTACTGGCAAACAGCTACACATTGTCCGCATCCTGTACATTTATGGTAATCAATATGTGCAATTTTATCCGGCCCGACTTTAATTGCATCATGGGCGCAATATTTTTCACATATTCTGCATCCGGTACAGTTCTCTTCATGGATCTTTGGCGATGATCCTGAATGAAGGAAGAGTTTGCCTCCGACGGAAGCACAACCCATACCCAGGTTCTTTAGTGCTCCTCCGAAGCCGGTCAGTTCATGACCCTTAAAGTGATTCATTGTAATTATTATATCGGCATCGGCAATCGCCGATCCTATTTTAGCTGTTTTACAAAGTTCAAGATCGATTTTGATCTCCCGGTATTCAGTCCCTTTGATACCATCAGCAATAATCACAGGGCAGCCTGTTGCAAGAGGGTTGTATCCGTTTTCAAAAGCAGCTTCAAGATGAGAAGGTGCATTTGAACGTCTGCCATAATAAAGTGTATTGCAGTCAGTTAAGAAGGGGATAGCCTCTCTGGATTTAAGTATTTTAACGATATGCGCCGCATAGTTTGGTCTCAGATATGCAAGGTTGCCGGGCTCGCCGAAATGTATCTTTATTGCAGTTATTTTCCTTTGGAAGTCAATTTTATCAATGCTCGCCCTGATCACAAGATTCTCAAGTTTCCTGAGAAGGTTCTGCGATGGCTTTGTCCTTAGGTCGGTGAACCAGACTTTTGATGATTTCATATCTTTGAGATAATGTCGTATACCTTTTCTATCAGCCATTTTGGCGTTGAAGTAGCACCACAGATCCCTGCAGATTTTTTGCCGGTGAACCATGATCTGTCTATCTCATCAGGGGAAGAGACAAAATGAGTATCAGAATTTATGCTCTTGCAGACGGAATAGAGCATTTTCCCATTTGAACTTTCTCTGCCACTTACAAATATCACAACGTCATGCTTTCTGGCAAACGTCTTTAAATGAGGCTCCCTGTTTGAAACCTGTCCGCAAATGGTATTGTGCACATGCAATAATTTGTCAGGATCGCTGATCCCCTTTCTTTTCATCTCGGAGCGCAGCAGTTCAACAAAATTATTGTATTCGCTTACACTCATTGTGGTTTGCGCAAAGAGGCTTATCGGTTTTTTAATATCTATTTTGACGAGATCATCCGGTCCGGAGACAAGTATTCCTTCATTTTCTGTCTGTCCCAGCAAACCTACCACCTCAGCGTGACCGGATTTTCCGAAAATTACAATCTGCCCGTTGATCTCTCTGGTCTTGAGCCAGGTATCCTTTATACTTGATTGTAATTTTTTAACTATAGGACAGGTTGCCTCGACAATGGTAATATTGTTCTTTTCGGCTGTCAGGTATGTTTCAGGAGGTTCGCCATGAGCTCTTATAAGCACTTTACAGTTTTTCAGCTTGTTGAATTGTTCAAGATCAATTGAAACAAGTCCAAGAGCAGATAAGCGTTCCACCTCCTTATCATTATGTACTATCGGACCAAGCGAAAAGACCTTTTCTCCCCTCAGAAGGGCTTTTTCAGCTACCTCAACAGCATTCTGAACCCCGAAACAAAAACCGGATCTTTTATCAATCTCAGCTACCATTTATTTTTCCCTCAATAATCCGGCGCACCCAAGCCATCTGCTCTTCGACTGTCATCCTGCTGTTATCAAGCACAATAGCGTCTTCGGCTTTCCGTAAAGGACTTATATCCCTGTTCTCATCTGTTATATCCCTGGCAACTATGTTCCTGCGGATCTCATCAAAATCAACTTTAAGGCCTTTGGCTTTCAGTTCATCAAATCTTCTTTTTGCCCTTATGTCAACTGATGCTGTCATAAATATTTTCAGATCAGCATCAGGAAAAACTACTGTTCCTATATCCCTGCCATCCATTACAATACCTTTGTAAACGCCTATCTGCCTTTGCAACTCCACCATCTGGTAGCGGACTTCAGGTATCTGGCTTATTCTGCTCACATGAGCGGAAACTTCAATGCCCCTGATTTCTCTTTCAACATTTTCCGAGTTCAGAAAAGTCTCATACTCAGCAATATCAGGATTATATACAAATTCTATATGTATATCCTTGAGTTCTTCAACTATGCCTGTTTCATCAATTGCTCCGCTTCCGATAAATTTCCTTCTGATGCAGTAGAGTGTCACAGCCCTGTACATTGCCCCGCTGTCGATAAAAATATAATTCAGCTCCTTTGCAATAGCCCTTGCAAAAGTGCTTTTCCCGCATGAGGAATACCCGTCAATGGCTATGATCAGTTTCTTTTTCATAATCCTGAGATTACCACCCCCCATCCCCCCTGAAGGGGTTAAAACCCATTTCCAGTTTATTTCAGGAAGGGTTTATAGCCCCCCTTTAAGGGGGATGGGGGGTAAAAGAATAAAGTTACTGATTTTTACCGTAAAAACAAAACGATTATTCCCGGAACCTGTTATATATACGGTCAGTTTTCAGTATCAGTGATAAATGACTGGAGGATCCAGCAAGATGATAAGCCGCTCGTCCGAATTCTATATTTATATAGGAAGTAGTGATCCCGAATCCCCATGAAAATCCTACTGTCGAAATCCTTGGTTCCACCTGGAGTTCCCGTCTTCTCTGGTAATTGAATCCTGTGCTCAGATAGAAGTTCTTGTGCGGGATGAGCTCAACCCCCACGACAACATGCCTCATCATATTTTCAAGGAATTCAGAGGATTGAAAGAAATTTGTTTTTACTGTAGCTGTGTCATTATATTGATGTGTCAGATCAAATTTTTCAAGATGCTTCAGGGTAAGTGAAAAGCGAAATGGTGCATATGCAAGTTTCTGTGATACACCTGCCTGTATCTCAAACGGCAGTTTCTGACGATCTTCCCCGGCATACTTTGTTACCTGGAGTCCAACATTCCGGAAAACCAGGCCAGCCGAAAAAAGACCTGATCTGTTGTGGTATCCGGCACCAATATCAATTGCAAATCCGAATGAGGTGTATTCTTCAAGATGCGACAATACCGGCTTGAGATTGATTCCAACAGAGAAGAGAGTATCAATTTCCCTCGAATAGATTAACGACAAAGCGTATTCGGATGCCGAAAAGGAACCTGTTATTATGCCTGATGGGTCGGCCGCTATGAACGATCCGTAATTCAGATATGTGAGCCCGGCTCCAAAATTACCGGTACCGGCAAAGGACTGCGAATACATCGCCAGACCATAGTTTACTCCGGCAAAATAATTGACATAGTTCAATGCAATATTCTTATCCATATCTGCATTCAACAGAGCAGGATTATGATATGCAAAATTCAGGTTATCAGTGTAAAGTGATACATTTGAACCGCCGATTGAGGAAACGAGCCCGGAGTGGGTCAGATTCAGGAATTCATAAATATTATCGCCTCCTGTCTGGGCTTTTAAAGCCATAGCAGGCATAATTATCAGCAGAATAAATATGACCCGTTTCCCCATAATTCCAATCATTGTCAAATATAACAGGATTTTAGACAAACGGGGAAATGATCTGAATTAGTATTAATGAGGAGAATATACCCGGGCAAATGAGGTCATGCAGTTTTTCCTGTCAGAACAAGCCCTTCATCAATCTTTTTTTGACGGCCATTCATCTGTGACATGAAAAGTCCTGCAACTACAACTGACATTCCTGTTATGTTCTGAAATGTCAGCTTGTCGCCAAGTATAATAAATGAAAAAATGGCAGTAAATACAGGTATACAGTTTGTGAACACATTTGCCCTGGTAATCCCCATATTTCTGACTGAATACGCAAAAAGTATGAATGCTCCGCATGAAGCAAAAACCGATAGTTCCAGAATCGGGATAAAGCTTTTTAATGTAAAGGGAGTATTAATGAAATGCTGAAAATCAGATATAAGAAAAACCGGCAGGAAAAGCAATGCTCCTATTATATTCTGTATTGTTACAATATACACAGGACTGTATGCACCAACAAGCCTGCTTAAAGTAAGATTATAACCTACTGCTGAAAAGACTGCCAGGAACAAAAGCATTAATCCTTTGATATTAAAGGAGATGGTTCCATCTTTGTTGATGATGAATATTAATATTCCGATAAATGACAGAATAATACCTGCATAATTGATTGCTTTCAGTCTTTCCCTGAAAATTATCCATGCTCCAAGTGTTGCAATCACAGGGATAGTTGAAATGAGAACTGAACCGACAGTGGCTGAAACATATGTAAGCCCATAACTTTCACCAAGAAAATATAAAAAAGGTTCAAAAACCGATAAAAGAAGGAACAGCTTCCTGTCCTCCTTTCTTATTTTTATAAAGCCTTTTGTGAAAAGGAGAAATATTGACAGCAGTATCACAGCAACAACAAGCCGGATAAAAACGATTGTCAGAGGCAGGTAGGTTTCATTGGCTATTTTAAACCAGATAAATGAAAACGACCAGAATATCATAGCCAGAAAGACGGCAATATATTTCCCAATGATTTTATTCAATTGCTTTTGCCGGTTAAATTTTGATACCGGCGCCGCGAATTTAAACTATAAATTTCTAATTCCTTTAATACTCCATGAAAAACTTGTATAAGGAATTTTGCTACTGAAAAGAATAATTCGAATGATAATTAAGGCGGCATGATATGTTGTGCGTAAAAATCAGATATATAGGCAGATAACTAAAATATCTGCTTCGAACTTATTAAAAAAATGATGCATTGATGATTTGAAACTGTACCATAAATTATTATATTTGCCGCCTTAATGACAAACAAGCTGAACCTGTGATTTCAGTAATATATTGAATATTAATGGTAAAATTAAAGATCTGATTAAATGAAGATTCTGGTATGCATAAGCAGTGTCCCTGACACAACAACAAAAATAAAATTTATTGAGGACAACACGAAACTTGATACAACAGACATCCAGTGGGTTATTAATCCCTGGGATGAACTTTCGCTTACACGTGCACTTGAACTGAAAGATGATGTTTCATCAGGAGTCAAATCAGTAACGGTAGCACATGTCGGATTAGCAGCTTCCGAACTTACGATTCGCAAGGCGCTTGCTATCGGAGCCGATGATGCAATACGTGTTAACACTGAATCTTATGATGCCTATTATGTTGCCGGCCAACTGGCTGAAGTGATCAGGAAAGAACACTTTGATATAATCATGTGCGGAATAGAATCAAGTGATTTTAATGGTTCCCTGGCTGGCGGAATGATTTCTGAGTTTCTTGAAATCCCTTCTATCTCAGCCGTATCAGGGATAATTGTTGAAAACGGACAGGTGATGATCACCCGCGAAATAGATGGTGGCAAAGAAGTGATTACCGTCCCGGTTCCCTTTGTGGCAATTGTACAGAAAGGAATTGCTAAAGAACCAAGGATTGCTTCTATGCGTGGAATTATGATGGCAAAAACCAAACCTGTCAGACTTTATGAACCTGCTGCAATTGAGCCTCTTACACAGATCATTGTTTTTGAAAAACCAGCCTCCCATTCTGCCTGTAAGTTTATCGATCCGGAAAATCCAAAGCAGCTTATTGAACTTCTTCAAAACGAAGTAAAAGTCATCTGAAAAACAAATATTCAAAAATAAATTGTTACGATATGTCAGTATTAGTATATACGGAGAATTGGGACGGGAAATTCAAAAAACTCACATATGAACTGGTTTCATATGCTTTTGGAGTTGCAGAAATGCTCAAAACAGAATTAATAGCTCTTTCGATCGGTAATATGGATAGGAATGAGCTGATGAAACTTGGTGATTATGGTGCTGGAAAGATTATCAATATAACTAATGACCAGTTGTTATCTCTAGATAATCAGGTTTATACCAGTACTATTGCCGGGGTGGCCATGAAAGAAGGAGTTGAAGTGATCGTGATTTCAAATAATAATGCAGGAAAAGCGTTGGCACCCAGATTATCAGTAAGACTTAAAGCTGGCGTTGGATCAGGTGTAAGTAAACTTCCTTTATGTATTAATCCTTTTACAGTTTATAAAAAGACCTATTCAGGAAATGCATATGCACATGTTGTGATAAAATCAAATATTAAGATACTGACCCTGGCACAAAACTCATTTGTTCTTAATGAAACAGCGAATAACTCTTCAATTGAGAACATGAATGTTACTATTGATAGTTCTTCAGTTAAAACTGAAGTGAAAGATGTTCAGAAACAGACAGGGAAGATATTACTGACAGATGCGGAGATTGTCGTATCAGGCGGAAGGGGGATGAAATCACCTGATAACTGGGGCCCTATTGAAGAGCTGGCAGAACTTCTTGGAGCCGCTACTGCCTGCTCTCGTCCGGTAGCTGACGAGGGATGGAGACCAATTGGCGAACATACGGGCCAGACAGGTAAAATAATTGCTCCCAACCTGTACATTGCAGTTGGTATTTCCGGAGCAATCCAGCACCTGGCAGGGATAAGCGGATCTAAATGTATCGTAGCAATAAATACTGATAAGGATGCTCCTATATTTGAGGCTGCAGAATACGGAATCATCGGAGATGCATTCAAAGTATTACCCAAACTGATTGAGGCGGTAAAGGAGATAAAATCCTGATTTGTAAAGTACAAACATGTTTATTCGTAATAATACGAAAAGAACTTGATATGATTCCCAACCTGATCTTTATTTTCATACTATTATTTGCTGTCGGATTATTTTATTTCAAGGTAAGAACAATCGCCAGGGAAATAAAACTTGGCAAACCACTTAAAATCAATGATAATAAGCTTCGAAGGTGGAAACTTATGGCGAAAGTTGCTATAGGACAGTCAAAAATGGTAACACGTCCCATAGCTGCCATTATGCATATTTTCGTATATGTCGGATTTATCATGGTGAATATCGAAATGCTTGAGATCCTTGTTGACGGGATATCCGGTACACACAGGTTCTTTTCTTTTACAGGCGGTTTGTACCCGGTTTTGATATCCTCATTTGAAATCTTCGGAGTTGCAGTTATAATCGGATGCGTTGTATTTCTTTCAAGGAGGAATATTATCAGGATCAGGAGGTTTTGGAGCAGTGAGATGAAATTATGGCCACGTTCTGATGCCAATATAATACTTGTCACAGAACTTTTCCTTATGAGCGCAATTCTTGTCATGAACGCGAGCGATGGAATTCTTCAGATGCGTCATGATTCTCATTATACACCTGTTGGATCTTTTCTTCTTAGTGGATTTTTACAGCCATTGTTTTCAGGATTCTCAAATGGAACACTTGTTTTCATGGAGAGATTTTGCTGGTGGTTTCATATTGTTGGTGTGTTTGCATTTCTCAATTATATTCCATATTCAAAACACTTTCATGTTTTTCTCTCATTTCCGAATGTCTATTATTCCAGACTGGATCCCCCAGGAAAGATGGCTCATATGCCTTCAATTACAAAGGAAGTAAAAATGATGCTTTCAGGGGATATTGAAAATAATGTTGCAGGAGGTGATGAAGATCTTGGACAGTTTGGCTCCAGGGATTGCAGGGACTTTACCTGGAAAGTCCTTATGGAAGCATATACCTGCACTGAATGCGGCCGGTGCACTTCGAGTTGTCCTGCTAACCTTACCGGTAAAAAATTATCACCGAGAAAAGTAGTTATGGATATGCGCGACAGGCTCGAATATATTGGTAAGAATGTAAGGAAACATGGGATTGAATTTACCGATGATAAATCATTACTTGATATTGTAACGGCAGAAGAGTTATGGGCTTGTACGACATGCAATGCCTGTACCATCGAATGTCCGGTCAACATTAATCCCGCAGCAATGATAATTGAAATGCGCAGGTACCTTGTAATGGAAAAGGCTGCAGCACCCGCAGAGCTGAATGCGATCTTTTCAAATATCGAAAATAATGGTGCTCCCTGGCAATATTCTAAGGAAGACCGGTTATTATGGTCCAAAGACATGGAAATCAATGTAATTTAATCCTTGGTGCTCTTTGTGAACAATTTTTGTGTCCTTTGTGGTTAAAAAATTATAAAATGGAATCCTGTAAAATTGAAATACCTGTAATGTCTGACCTCTTTGCCAGGGGCGAAAGGCCTGAATACCTTTTCTGGGTCGGCTGTGCAGGCGCTTTCGATGACAGATACAAAAAAGTAGTGAGGGCTTTTACTAAAATACTTGCTTATCTTAAAGTGAGTTATGCGGTTCTTGGAAAGGAGGAGACATGTACAGGCGATCCTGCCCGCCGTGCCGGCAACGAAATGCTGTATCAAATGCAGGCTCTTCAGGTAATCGCGACTTTTAAAAAATATGAAGTCACTAAAATTATCGCTATCTGCCCGCACTGCTACAACATTTTTAAGAATGAATATCCCGATCTTGAAGGCAAATATGAAGTAATAAGTTACTTACAGTTCCTTAATAAGTATATTGCAGAGGAGAAATTGAAACTTGAAACCGAATCATTTAAAGATGTAACTATAACTTATCACGATCCTTGTTATCTTGGCAGAGGAAATAATATCTATGATGAACCTCGCTCAATTCTGAAAAGGCTTACTGCCGGCTTTGTGGAAATGGATAGAAATAAAAGTTGTGCATTATGTTGTGGAGCTGGCGGAGCACAGATGTTTAAAGAAGCTGAAAAAGGTAACAGGGAAGTCTTTATTGAAAGAACCGAAGATGCGCTTAAAACAGGTGCTGAGATTATTGCTACTGCCTGCCCTTTTTGCATGACAATGCTTACGGATGGTCTAAAGTATAAGAGTAAAGAAGAAGAGATTAAAAACAAAGATATTGCTGAACTTATTTCTGAATCACTCCAATTATAGATTGTTACATATACTAAACTGACGGCAATGGATAAGAAAAAAGTCTTGAAAAGCGGTGAATTTCTTGTAGCTGAAGTTGAACCTGAAGATATCTTCATTCCTGAAGAATTTAACGAGGAACAGAAAATGATAACCCAGACCTGCAGGGATTTTCTAGATGCGGAGGTATATCCTAATCTTGAGGAAACTGAAAAAGGCAACAGGGAACTCATGAAAAGTATACTGAAAAAGTCGGGTGAACTTGGTTTAATGGGTATATCTGTTCCCGAAGAATATGGAGGATTTGAACAATCGTTTGTAACCCAAATGCTTGTTGCTGAAGCCACTGGTGCAGGTTATTCATTTTCAGTTGCTTATATGGCCCACTGTGGTATCGGCACACTGCCAGTGGTATATTATGGTAACGAAGACCAGAGGCAGCATTATGTCACAAAACTTGCTACAGGGGAACTTCTTGGAGCTTATTGTCTTACTGAGCCTGGTGCCGGAAGCGATGCAAATTCAGGAAAAACAAACGCCAGGCTGTCTGAAGATGGAAAACACTACGTCATTAACGGACAAAAAATGTGGATCACCAACGCAGGTTTTGCCGACACTCTGATAGTATTCGCAAAAATTGATACTGACCGTGTTCTGAGCGCTTTTATAATTGAAACAAAATTCCCCGGAGTTGTAATCGGCCCTGATGAGCATAAGATGGGAATTAAAGGATCTTCAACTGCACAAATATACTTCAACGATGTGAAAGTTCCGGTCGAAAATCTTCTGGGTAAGAGAGGAGAGGGTTTCAGGATCGCGTTGAGTATCCTTCATATGGGAAGGATTAAACTGGGAGCAAATGTATTAGGTGCTGCAAAAAAAGCCATTACTGATTCGGTGAAATATGCCAATGAACGAAAACAATTCGGAGTCCTTATCTCATCTTTTGGTGCCATCAAACACAAACTTGCCGAACAGGTAATAAAACTTTTTGCCTCAGAATCAGCCGTTTACAGGGTCAGCAAAGATATTGACAATCTGATTGGCAAACTGAAAGAAGGTTGTGGCGATACAGGACGTGCAACAATTGAAGCCATAAGTCATTATGCTGTTGAAGCCGCAATGCTGAAAGTTCTCGGATCGGAAATGCTTGATTTTGTGGCTGACGAAGCCGTACAGATCTATGGAGGCATGGGATATTCAGCAGAAATGGACGTGGAAAAAGGTTACCGCGATTCCAGGATAAACAGGATATTTGAAGGTACGAATGAAATTAACCGCCTTCTTGTCGTTGACACTGCAATGAAGAGGGCAATGAAAGGTGATTTCGACCTTTTCGGGAAAGCTGAAATACTCTTTAATGGAGTTGACAAAATTTCAGGCGGTGAAGTCAAGGGGGAGAACTATTTCGCTGAAAAAACAAGATATGTGGACAATTTCAAGAAGGTGATCCTCCTGTGCATTCACGGGGCTGTTAAACAATTTGAAAAAAGCCTTATGAGCGAGCAGGAAGTATTGAACAATATAGCCGATATGATGATGGAAATATATGTTTCTGAATCACTTTCTCTGAGGGTGGCCAAGCTAGATACTTTGAAAGAGAATATCTCAGTATATAAGGATATTCTTGATGTCAATATTTATGATGCTGCTGAAGTTGTCAGGAAATCGGCATATGACGCTGTTTATTCTTTCGAGGATGATGAAAAGGCTGCCGTATTGATAAGAGCAATTGATGATCTTACAAAGATCAGGGGAATCAATGTAAAGAACTCCAGAAGGAGAATTGCAGATAGATTGATTGAAGATAATTATTACAAATTCTGAATATGAGATATTTGGATTACATGTTACTGTTAGTTTTTATATTCATTTTCCCATCCGCTTCATACGCGTTTGAAAGGGGAGTACTATTACAGCAGGATACAATAGCTTATATTTCTCCTTTTAAAAAGGAAAATGATCGTTGTTTCAAATGCCACCTGCAAAAAAATTATGAATATGTGGATGAGACTTCCGGCAAAAAGTTGAAAGGAATAATGAATCCTGAAGGGATTTTAAGCGAGAATGAGTTTTATACATCAAACCATAAAAGCTTCAGCTGTACCGACTGCCATTCATCTCAGTTTCAAGCCTTCCCTCATCCTGAAGAGTTGAAAACAGAACTGCAGTTTAACTGTCTCGATTGTCATGGAGGCGATGCTTCCTATGCGGTATTTAATTTTGAGGAAATTGACAGGGAATTCCGCAAAAGTATCCATTTCCGGCTTGAGGAAAAAGGATTTGATTGCTGGAAGTGCCATGATGCCCATGGCTACAGGTTAAGTTTCAGAAACAGTGAGAACATGAAAGAGACAATCCTGTACGATAATTCGATTTGCCTGAATTGTCATGCTGATTATGACAGGTTTAAACTTTATTCGGACCGTGAAAAAATCAATCTGAAACGCGTACATAAATGGCTTCCCCACCAGGCTTCACATTTTAAGAGCGTCAGATGTATTGAATGCCACACCAAGACTAATGAAAACATTCTGGTTCCTCACTATGTAGTCCCGGAAGAAGCAGCATTAAGGGATTGCAGGAAATGTCATACCGGAGATGCAGAAGCAATGGCTTCATTAATAATGATCAAACCGACAGATAAAAGCACCCGGAATTCTGATAATAATGTTGTTGTAAGCAGATTGAATATTATCGGACCAAACAGGATTAAATATCTTGATAACTTAATACTGACGATCTTTGCTGCTATGATGGCAGTAATTGGCATTCATCTAATATTCAGGATTATAAATAAATAAACCGCATACAGGAAAAATGTATCTTTATCAATTATGGGTCAGGCTTTGGCACTTTGTCAATGCAATATTAATCCTGATCCTTATTTTCACAGGGGTCATTATGCAGTTTACCAGTGCTGAAAGTCAATTGCTGATTGCCCTGTTCCCGGGATCTGTAAGGCTTCATGATATAGTCGCTATAATGCTTACAATCAGCTATATGGCTTTTGTAACAGGTAATATTATTTCAGGGAACGGCAAATATTACAAGGTTACCGGAAAAGATCTCTTTCCGAATTCCGGCAGGCAGCTGAAATATTTTTTGTGGGGCATGTTCAGAAAAGAAAGAAAACCATTCCCGGTTACAATGGATAACAAATTTAATCCCCTTGAGAAAGTTACGTACGTTCTCATTATGTATATCGCACTACCCCTGCTTATTTTTTCAGGTATCGTAAAGCTTATTCCCGATATGGCTATATTAAATGTCTTCGGAACAGGCATATACATGGTTATAGATGTTCTGCATATAGTACTTGGCTTTCTGATTTCACTATTTTTGATTATTCATATTTATACTTGTACAATCAGCCCAAAACCCGGATCTCTTTTCAGGAGTATTATCTCAGGATATCTGGAATCAGAGGATCAGTAATCATTAAAATTGTCAAATATCATGAGGAATTTCAAATTACATCTGGCAGCTGCATTAATTCCGATAATCGGCATATTACTGGTCTCAGGTGCAGCTAATGCACAGGAGGTCAAATCATGGCCGGTACCGGATGAGTATAAAAATATGGAAAATCCGGTTGCCAGAGATGAAGCCGGCAATAAAGCCGGAATGGCTCTCTATATAAAATACTGTGCATCATGTCACGGTAAAACAGGTCTTGGTGATGGTGTAAAATCAAGAACACTCAAGGATTATGCCGGTGATTTTTCAGGAGCCAATTTCCAGGACCAGACAGACGGCGAACATTTTTTCAAGACTAAATTCGGAAGAGGCGAAATGCCGAAATATGAAGGCAAGATATCAGATGAGGATATCTGGCATATTGTGAATTACATGAGAACCTTTAAAAAATAGTCACCTGATAATATGAAGATTGCCAGGTTCCTTTTCTCACCCGTTTTCATGGGGGTATTGTTTTTAGTGTTCGTTGTTGCAATGGCAATCGCAACTTTCATTGAAAACGACTATGGTTCGTCCGCTTCCTACGGCCTGGTATATAATACAAAGTGGTTTGAGCTGATCCTGGTGCTTCTTGCAGCCAACCTTATCGGGCAGCTGATAATTTTTAAAATGCTCAGAAAAGGCAAATTGCCTGTTGCCCTTTTTCATTTGTCATTTGTACTGATGATCATCGGAGCGGGAATAACCCGGTATTCAGGATGGGAAGGGACTATGCATATAAGGGAAGGAACTGCTGAAAACACGTGTTTTTCAAATGAAAAAAATATGAGTCTCTCAATAAAGAATGAGAGCGGCGAAATCATTGCAGAAGACTCCAGGTCTATTAACATAGCCTCTTCCAGGAAATACAAGAGGACCATTAATGACGGGATCAGGGATTATAAACTTGTGCTGAAACAAATAATACCCAATGCTATTGAAACAGTTACAGACATTCCCGGAGGGGAACCTGTTGTATCATTGCTGGTGTCGAAAGAAATGTTCAGGGGAATTCCGCTAATCCTGAAAAAGGGAGAATCGCAAAACCTGTATGGCATTTCAATAGGATTTGAAAGTCTCGAAGAAACGGATGTGAGAATTAGAATTGATTCCGGGAATTTCCTTATCACATCAAGATACGAGTCCAGCCGGATAAGTATGATGGACCGGGAATCCGCTGTATCAGGACCAGGCGAAGAAACAGTCCTGAAACAAATGCAAATCTTTACTGTTCAGGATGTCAGGATAGTACCGAGTGCTTTAACGTTTGAAGGGGAAATCAAACCGGTACCGATAGATCCCGAACAGGACAATACCGGACAAAATGCCTTCGTTTTTAATCTTTCAGACGGGATTGAAGAAAAAACAATCTGCCTCCTGGACCGCCAGGCAGAATATACTTCATCTGTTGAATGCATAATGGGAGGGAGGGAATTCAAAATCATTTACGGATCAGAAATTACAATGCTTCCCTTTAAACTGAGGCTTAATGATTTCATACTTGAACATTACCCCGGTTCTTCAAGCCCATCAGGCTATAAGAGCGACGTTACATTAATTGACGATGAACAGAATACAAAGAAGCCCTTTGTGATATTCATGAATAATGTCCTGAAGTACAGGGGATTCAGATTTTACCAGTCATCATATGATGAGGATGAAAAGGGGACCATTCTTTCGGTTAACAACGATATGGCCGGGATGATGGTTACATACACAGGTTATGCATTATTATTCCTTTTTATAATTCTTTCACTTTTGGTCAAAACCTCCTCTTTCCGTACTATTAAAGCTGTATCCTGGAATTCTTCAATACGCAGGGGAGCCGCAACAGTTTTCTTTTTTCTGATTGTATCAGGCATGACTCCTTCCATCGGACAGAGATTTATACCTGATAAGAAGTGCTCTGAAGAATTCGGGAAAGTACTGGTGCAGGATCAGAAAGGCAGGACAAAACCATTATTCGCGTTAAGCAACGATATACTCCGTAAAGTGACCAGGGAAAACAAGTTTGAAGGAAATACCTCCATGCAGGTTTTCCTGGGGATCTTTTATGATTTTGAAAGCTGGAAGGATGTTCCTTTGATAAGGGTGTCGAACAAAGATTTGCAGAAAAATCTCGGTATAAAGGACAAAATAGCTGCTTTTTCTGACCTTGTCGATATGACAGGGAGAGGCGTTTATAAGTTATCGGAAGAGGTGGATGCAGCATACCAGAAATCACCCGGAGAAAGAAACAAGAAGGATAAGGAGATAATGAAGGTGGATGAAAGAGTGAACATTGTCTACATGATCTACCTGGGTGATTTTCTAAAAATATTTCCTTTGAAGGATGGGTCTCAAAACTGGAGTTCACCTGAAGAGGCAGTTAAAACCGCCGTCAGCAGAGAGGACTCAGTTTATCTGAACTCTGTTTTACCCTTGCTGGCGGAAGCGATGCGCATAAACGACTATGCAAAAGTCATACAGCTGTCAGAGTCGATCAGGGGCTATCAGGACAGGTTTGCAGGTTATCCGATTCCTTCGGATTTTAAAATAAAAGCGGAATTATTCTATTACCGAATGGGGATTTTTGAGCGACTCTTTCCCTTTTATGCGACAACCGGATTGATAATGCTTATTGTCCTGATTATGACTGTTATAAGAGGAAGGGAAGCTATTTCATTGCTGATTAAGATTCTTATCTGGCTTCTTTTTACAGGTTTTCTCCTTCACACTATCGGATTGGGTCTGAGATGGTATATCTCAGGTCATTCACCCATGAGCAATGGTTATGAATCAATGATATTCATATCATGGGTTACCCTTCTGGCAGGATTTATTTTCAGCCGCCGATCATCTTTCACCCTTCCGGCAACAGCAGTACTGGCCGGTCTCACTCTCATGGTAGCCCATCTCAGCTTCATGGACCCTGAAATAACAAGCCTTGTTCCCGTCCTTCAGTCATACTGGCTTACGCTGCATGTATCGGTAATAACCGGCAGTTACGGGTTTCTGGGACTTGGGGCTATACTTGGAATGATCAACCTGGTTCTTATTTCTCTTTCAGGGAAAAGAAACCGGGACAGAATTTCTAACACAGTTGATGAGCTAACAGTAATAAACTATAAAACTCTTACCCTGGGATTATATTTTCTTACTATAGGAACATTTCTGGGAGCAATCTGGGCAAATGAATCCTGGGGAAGGTATTGGGGCTGGGATCCCAAGGAGACATGGTCGCTCATCACAATAATAGTATATGCTTTTGTGATACATTCACGCCTGATACCGGAATTAAAAGACATCTTCACATTTAATTTACTGTCCCTCTTTGCATTTGCATCTGTACTGATGACCTATTTCGGAGTAAATTATTATCTGTCCGGGCTTCATTCCTATGCAGGAGGTGATCAGGTACCGGTTCCGGGCTTTGTTTATATTACTGTCTTGATATTGATTGCGATCTCAGTAACAAGCTATTATAAGTATAAATATTCAGGAAAGAGATAGGAATTTCCATCTTCGCGGAGTTTATCCCTCATAGATGTACGTGAGTGAGTGGGGTATGAGAAAAAGAGTACGAATTTTGTTTTTGTTTCTGTAATGCACTATATTTGATGCATAATAGAAATAAAATGAATTTCATTGAATTCAGAAACAGGTTTCTATCCCTGGCATGCTTTACCACAAACCAGGTGTATGCATCGTATCCTGAGTTTAACAGGAACAATCTGGGACGCTGGGTAAGGCAGGGTTACCTCGTCCGGCTTCGGCAGGGTTATTATGCCTTCCCTGAATACAGGGAGTCAACAGAATTTGCACTCTGGTTTGCTAACATAATATACAAGCCCTCTTACATATCATTACATACTGCTTTGTCATTTTACGGGATTATCCCCGAGGCTGTACCTCAGATAACAAGCGTGACAACTTTGAAGACAAAAACATTCAGCAATGATTTCGGTGAGTATTCATATAAAAATATCAAGCCTGACATGATGTTCGGATATGATCTGAGGGAGATGGAAGGTGGCAGACGGATAATGTTCGCCACACCAGAAAAGGCATTAATAGACTTGCTCTATCTTTATCCATTTTATAATACAGAACGTGACCTTGAAGAGCTGCGTCTCGATGAATCTTATATGGAGGATGACTTTAATGCAGAAAGATTAACGGAATTCTCTGACCGTATTGGCAGCAAAGCACTCAGTAATCGCATTGAGATGCTGAGAAAAGTACATAACCTTTAGTAAGAACTATATGGTAGACCTGAACTTAATAAAGAACTATTTCCCGGAGCAGATCAGGAATAATACACTTCTTGGCAAAAGCATGATGAAGGAATATATTCAGTTGTCAATTCTCGACTACCTGTCCACGACACAATACATCCGTAAGCTCATTTTCATTGGCGGTACCAACCTTCGCCTGGTAAAGGGAATAGACAGATTCTCAGAAGATCTGGACTTTGACTGTAAGGAGATGAACAAAGAGGAGTTCCTGCAAATGAGTGATGATGTCATGCATTTCCTTAAAAGAAATGGATATAAAGTAGAATCTAAGGACAAAAAGAGTCCGAAGTTGACGGCATTCAGAAGAAACATTTACTTTCCTGAATTCCTTTTTGATACAGGACTTTCAGGGCACAGGGATGAAAGGTTCCTTATAAAAATAGAAGCTCTGGATCAGGGAGTAACATATATTCCGGAAATAAAAAATATCAAAGGTTGTGGTTTTTACTTTCCATTCCCTGTTCCTCCTGATGCTGTTCTATGTGCAATGAAAGCGACAGCCCTTTTAGAAAGAGGAAAGGGTCGTGATTTCTACGACCTGATGTTTCTTCTGAGTCAAACTAAGCCTGATTATGATTTCCTTGCAAAGAGGATCGGCATTAAGAATGCAGCTGAGTTAAAGGCTGAAGTTAAAACTCGCCTTAAGAATACTGACCTGAAAACCAAAACCAAAGATTTTGAGCATCTGCTGTTCAATAAGGAAAACAACAAACGTATACTCAGATTTGAAGAATTTTTTGAAGAGAGTATTTTATAAGGAAGTTAAAAGTCAGGTATAATCGGTATCGGAAATAATCCCAAATGGCAGTGTGTTGATTGGATGGGAAGTAAGCTTATAAGGAGGAGTTTATTGGTAATGAAGTAATAAGTTCATATATTTAAATACTGAAAAGCCTTGTGATTAAGGAAGTTAGCAATGAGCGAATACTATAAAATAATTTTAATTAAAAGTACTTTTTACAACGTTTAGTTAGAATATGGTTAGAAAAAATAAATAGTTAGAAAATCACCAAAGGCAACTATCTTAATTTCAGATAATTGCCTTTGTCTTTTTTGGGTGGGGTGGAAGATGGGACTACAATCCTTCGCTTTGTATGTCATTGATAATGAATTAAATACAACTGCATTTTGGCGCAAACATCATTTTTTGCAAGGTAAAAATTGTATAAGATTTTTCTTAGTACATGACAAAAAACGCTAACGCGTTGATTGTTAATATATTATATGGATA
>CAYWEQ010000040.1:0-18137 GCA_964457185.1 uncultured Rikenellaceae bacterium | reverse complement strand
GTGAGTGTGAGAGCGAGAGTGAGAAAAAAGAGTGAGAGTACTCGCTCTCGCTCCCACTCTCACTCTTTTTTAGCTCCCCAGGTAGGACTCGAACCTACGACCCACGGATTAACAGTCCGTTGCTCTAACCAACTGAGCTACTGAGGAATATTACAAATAACGCTATAACTATTTAGCGTGCCAAAAATAAGGGCTTTTAATGAATTTAACAATATCTTTACCGAAAATTTTTAATATGAAGAAGATCCTGGGCATCGGCAATGCCCTCGTTGATGTTATGACTCTTATCAATAACGATCAGATCCTTGATAAATTCTCGTTGCCAAAAGGCAGTATGACGCTTGTCGAAAGTAAAAAATCACGGTTTGTAAAAGATGAAACTTCAGAATTCAAAAAGACTTTTGCATCAGGCGGCTCAGCTGCCAATACGATTCACGGACTTGCAAAGCTCGGTGTAAAAACCGGATTTATCGGTTCTGTAGGCAAAGACGACACCGGCGATTTCTTTGAGAACGACATGAAAAAAGCCGGAGTGAAAACAATGCTTTTACGCCGCGATTCAGAAACAGGTACTGCTGTTGCCCTTATCTCTCCGGATTCTGAAAGAACCTTTGCCACACACCTCGGCGCTGCAGTGGAACTTAAAGCCTGCAACCTTAAACCGGAATTTTTCAAACCGTTTCAGATCCTGTATATGGAAGGTTATCTTATCATCGATAAGCCTCTTGTCGAGAAAGCCTGCCTGCTTGCCAGAAGCAACAAAATGAAAATCGCCCTGGACCTCGCGAGCTATAATGTCGTAAAAGCCAATTTAAGCCATTTCAAAGATATTATTGAAAGATACGTTGATATCCTCTTCGCCAATGAAGAGGAGGCAAAAGCATTTACCGGACTTGGACCGCTTGAAGCACTGGATATAATTGCCCGGCACGTTGATATTGCCGTGATAAAAACAGGCAGGGATGGTTCTGTTATACGGCGTGGAGAAGAAGTGATCAGGATCGGCACTCTCCCTGTCTTATGCAAGGATACAACGGGAGCAGGTGACCTGTATGCTTCAGGGTTTCTTTATGGCTTTGCCTGTGGCCTTCCTCTTGATAAATGCGGCGCCCTGGGCGCTCTCCTTGCCGGAAATGTGATTAAAATGGTCGGTGCAAGAATCCAGGATAAGAGATGGAAATCTTTAAGAAAGAACGTATTAAAGATCATTGAGAAATAACAGATTAATAATAAGAACGACATTCAATGAAAAATAAAGCTCAGACTATACTTGTAGTCATTTTGCAGATACTGATTTTGGGTGCCTGTAAAAAAGAGTCGGAAACTCCGGATGTAACGCTCACCAGTAGCTTTTTTACTATTGTCGAAGATGATCCGGCAGGTTCAATAGAGATCCCGGTCAGACTGTCAGTTCCATATGATGAAATTTCCACTCTTGACTATAATACAGAGGACAGCACAGCATCAGCCGGTAAGGATTATGTACCGGTTTCATCAGGAAAACTGACTTTTCAACCGGGAGAAACAACTGGATCAATTAAAATCAACATCCTTTCAGACACAGCACAGAAACAGGATGTTTATTTCAGGGTTATTCTCAGTAACCCTGTCAACGCCATGATGACTAAAGCAAGTGTCACTGTCAAAATTCAAAATGTTGATTATGCAAATCTTGTCTGGAGTGATGAATTCAACCCGGGATCATTGAACACCAGCACCTGGAACTATGAACTTGGTGCGGGAGGATGGGGCAATAACGAGCTTGAGACCTATACAAATTCAATTAACAATGTCCATATCGATTCAGGATATCTGCATATCACTGCCCTGAATCCTTCAGCCTCATATTATACTTCAGGCAGAATAACAACGCAGGGCAAAAAAGAGTTTACCAATGGCAAAATAAGGATAAGGGCTAAACTGCCCCAGGGACAAGGAATATGGCCGGCGCTATGGATGCTTGGGGCAAACTTTTCAAGTGTGGGATGGCCTAAATGCGGTGAAATTGATATTATGGAGCTTCTCGGTAAAGCTCCTTCGGTGGTTTACGGCACCATCCACTGGGATGCAAACGGATATACAAGCAGGTCGAACAGCTATACCCTCAGCGGAAGCAGCTTCAGCTCGGGATTCCATACCTTCACCCTTGTGTGGACCCCGAATAATTTAAAATGGTCGGTTGATAATATTCAATTCTTCCACCTGAGCCGCGGGGAAGTCAGTGCCTTTCCGTTCAACCTGCCGCAGTTCTTCATATTCAATGTGGCTGTAGGCGGAAACTGGCCCGGGAGCCCCGACCAGACAACTGTTTTCCCGCAGCATATGATTGTGGATTATATCAGGGTTTATCAGTAACCGGCTTCCTTGTTCTGACTTTATACCCGCTCAGTCCAAAATAGAATATAAAGGCAAAACAGATCAGCGGTACAATAAATCCAAGTGCCATTGTTGAAACATCAGCAATACGCCCCATGATTACAGGAATGATAGCTCCTCCGACAATTGCCATAACAAGGAAAGAAGAGGCTTTTTTGGTGAGAGGCCCCAGTCCCTTTATTCCGAGTGCAAAAATTGTCGGGAACATTACCGACTCGAAGAAAAAGGTAGCAAAGAGCGCAACTACTGAAATCCATCCAAGTCCAGCAACGACAAGGCTCATGGTTATGACATTCATCAGTGCATAAAATGCCAGCAGCTTGTTTGGGCGAACAATGCGCATAAATAAAGTGCTGCCGGAAAATCTTCCAAGCGCGAACAATCCGAATCCTCCGAAAGCCAGTATTTTTGAAGCCATAAGGTTGTTTATCGCCGGCATTTCCTCCGTGACATAATTGATGAAGAAGCTGTTGATACCGGTCTGAGCTGCAACATAAAGTAACTGGGCAATCACGGCAAATACAAAATGAGGATATTTCAGAAGGTCCGAGATCTTTCCTGATGCGGCTTCATCATTTTCAGAATGAGCTTCTTCTTTAATCGCCGGAAAGCGGACACGCCAGAACAGAATCGCGACAATCAGGACAAGCGTACCTATTAACATATACGGAAGTGCTATGGATGCAAATTCGTTCTCATTGTTTCCGGTTCCTGAAAAAATAAGCATCCCTCCAACCAGCGGACCTGCAATCCAGCCCAATCCGTTGAATGACTGTGAAAAGTTAATTCTCCTTTCCCCGGATTCCGGCGGGCCGAGTACAGTTGTATAGGGGTTCGCAGCTGTTTCAAGACAGGTAAGACCGCAAGCTATCACAAAGAGGCAGAAAAGGAAACTTCCGAAGGTCTGGACAAAGGTTGCAGGGAACATCAGAAAAGCACCGACTGCAAACAGGAGCAACCCGAAGATAATGCCTTTCTTGTACCCGACCTTCTGCATCAACAGTCCTGCAGGAAGTGCCATCAGGAAATATCCTCCGTAAAAAACAAACTGAAGAAATGCTGATTTGGCTTTCGACATGCTCAGCAATTCCTGAAAATGCTTGTTGAGAACATCAATACATCCGTGAGCAAAACCCCATAAGAAAAAGAGGCTGGTCACCAGAATGAACGGGATCAGAAATCCCTGATAAACAAATTTTTGTTTGTTGTTTACAGCAGAAAGGTCACTTGTCATACGATCCTGTATTTTGTCAATACAAGATTGTCATGATTTGTGACTTTACCAAAAGTTTATCTGGAAATTACTTCACCAGCAGATTCACCTTCAGCTTGAACTCATCATAGATGGTCTTGTCGCCGAGGTTGTCAAAGAATGAACCTGATCCGTAACGGACATTGTATTTTGTCCTGTCAATAACAATATTTGCAAAAAACCATGTTCCGTCATCTTTCTTCTGCATAGCCGCCTTAAATTCAATCGGGTTTGTAATCCCCTTTATAGTAAGATCGCCTTTAACAACTGCCGTTCCCTTGTCAAAAAGGGTACTTCCAGTTATAACAAGCTTTGATGTCGGATATTTTTCGACTCCGAAGAAATCATCAGATTTCAGGTGTCCTTCAAGATTTGCATTTCCGTCATCATCCTTTATGGTAGTCATATCTATCGTGAATTCACCTGCTTCAATCTTGTTATCCTTCCAGGTCAGCCAGCCGTCCTGAAGTCTGATCGTTCCGTTGTGTTCACCCAATACTTTTTCTCCAAGCCAGTGCAAGGTTGTTTTCTCCTTGTCTGCATTTAACTTCTGCTGTGCATTCATTGTTCCTGTCATTATTATCAGCGTGATAAAAAATAATTTGTTTCTCATTGTTTTTATTTTTGTGTTCGGAACATTAAACAACAGAAACAGCTTTATTGTTCAGGGATAAGAAAAAAACTACGTAAATGGGAAACTACAGCTTATGGATATTCAGTCCTCCGCTGATCTCGAATACCATGCCGGTTGAGAAATCCCAGTCACCGCGGGCCAGTGATGCTACAGCCTTACCAATATCTTCCGGTATTCCCCACCGGTTCTGAGGTACACGGCCTCCACTTATCATTTTATCATATTTATCCTTGACCTTAATGGTCATATCCGTCTGTACTATGCCCGGCCGTACTTCAAAAACACGTATATCCTCTTTTGAGAGCCTGTCGGCAAATACTGCAGAAGCCATGCTCAGCCCTGCTTTTGAAATACAGTATTCAGCCCGGTTGGACGAAGATAAGGCAGCGGATACAGATGTAATGAAAACAATAACAGGCTTATATTCAGATATCTGGTCTCTCAGCCAGATCATTTCCTTTGCGATCTTCTGAGCAAAGAAGAAAGGTCCTTTCAGGTTGATGTTCATCACCCGGTTATAACTCTCCTCTGTCATTTCAAGAAGATCGTTCCGCTGAAGAGGGGCAACCCCGGCATTATTCACCAGAAAATCTATCCGGCCGTATCTTTCAAGGATGTTTGAAACAACTTCACTCTGACAGCTGGTACAGGAAATATCAAGCCCCACCGGGAAAAACTCTGCTCCTGTCTTTTCAATTTCAGGACCAAGTATTTCCATTCCTTCACTGTCAAGGGAGCGGGCTATTGCTGCGATGTCAAAACCTTCGGATGCAAGGGAAATTGCTATTGCCCTTCCAATCCCTCTGCTGGCGCCTGTAATAACAGCAACAGGTTTATTATTCATCGTAAAGGGTAATTACCAGGTTTTACCGAAAATATGGCGGTAAAGGTAATAATTTGGGTGAAACAGTCAACACCCGTATATATTATCTTGAACAAAATCCTTCCAGACTTTTTCAAACCAGAGATCCTGAACAGGTATCTCCCTGACTTTCATAAGCTTCTTGACTATTCCCTCATTTCTGAATCCAATCTCAAGTATATCTTTTTCAATTTCCCTGTCATACCGGCACAGATCAGGTTCCCATTTATGGTCTGCAAGGTCATCAGGCAAACGGTTTTCATTTTCTGTCACCAGGTACGATCCCCTGCTCCTTCCCCCGTTTTCAATATATGTCTTTATAGCATCAAGATAAACCAGGTGCGTCATACAGTGATCATTGAGAAGGAATGCTTCAGCAAGCTCCTTTACGGATCCGGCTCCTGTTTTCTCCGGAAGATATTTCATCATTTCTTCAGCTTCAGCCAATGCGGTTTTTGCTTTTTCAAGGCTCCTTATGACCCCTCCCGCTTCAGACATCCTTCTCCTTATCTTTTTCAAAAACAGCCGGTTGTTTGATGACTTCCCTGATTTCAGCCACATTTCAGCCTGTATCAGCTTTGACTCTATTTGTTCTCCTGACTCTCTTATCAGATCATCCGGACCGGGTGCGGGTGCATTGTATTTTGCATTAATATATTTTGCTGCCCTCAGGCTCCCAGCCTGTCCTGAATTGAGCGCTGCACCTCCCGGTCTGTAAACTCCATGTGAACCGTTAACTTCACCCACCGGGAAAAGATGCTTAAGATCAGATTCCCACCAGATATTCCCTTTCAGGCCACCATTGTTGTGCTGAACACCGACAGCAATCTGAAGAGGTTCCCTGGCAAGGTCAATTCCGTGTTCCCTGTATAAAAAGTATGCCGGAGAGTTCAGGGCAATAAGCCTTTCAAGGGGAGTATCCTTTAATGCTTCTGATTTTGCCAGGAAATCAAGCACATCCCTGTCGAGATTCTCAAACGAGAATGATTCTCCTTTGAGAATTGACGGATTGCGCGTATAATCAAGAAAAACCTTCCGTCCCTTTTCTGTTATCTCCCTGAATACCAGGAGATCAATAAGTGAAGAACCATGATTCTTGATTTTCCGGGGATCGAAAGGCCATTGATTGCCTTTCAAAAAAATTGCCCTGGTAAGCGACAGGAAGTCAGGGAATGAATCATTTAAGAATTCCCTTTTATCCCTGCCGTTTTTTTCCGTTGAAAAATAGGAAGGAATTGCCTGCTGATAGCTTCCGGAAAGATTCCACCTGAATTTCACCGAAGCGATCCCGAATTGCGATTCACCAAGGTTTTGCCCGGTGGCGCCTGCTTTAAATGCCATACCGACAGACCCTGACTGTGATACGGGATAAACGCTGGTTTCATAAATTCCGGCCGGACCACCGGTTCCCAGTATCACATTCATACAGCTCACGAGAACAAATGCCTTTAACGGATCTTTGGTTTTCATGTTTATTGCAAGTGCTCCGACAGCTTTTGATCTGCTTCTGTCTGTCAGAAGAGCTATTACCTGGTGACGATCCAGAACTTTTATTCTCTTTCTTTTTACTTCACCGGCAAGAACCTGAAACATCAGCTTTGATGTGTAAGGCCCTGCCGAAGTGGCTCTTGACCTGGGATCATTATCAGTTTTATAACCTGCCCACCCGCCATATTTGTCCTGAGGAAATGGAACACCGAGCCTCACCAGATTCATAAATGCCTCAACAGATCCCTGAGCCTCGCAAAGAGCAATATCGCCATGCATGCAATGCCCGCTGAAAAGATCTTTTGCCATTTCAGCGACTGAATCGGCATGTTCCCCGCACAGTGACAGCTTATAATAAGTCTGCTTGTCGGAGCCTGCATTATTTGAGGTGCCTCCTCCCCATTTTGACGTGGCAATAATCAGGTCTTTCTGACCGTATGAGTGCAGTGAAGCAGCTGCATTCAAAGATGCTGCTCCGCTTCCGATCACCAGTGTATTTACAGTGTGACAGGTGATTTCAAAATTCCTGAATTTCTTTATCTCAGTGTTCATCAGCGATCAGTTTTTTTAGTTCAGCTCCGTAAATTTCCCTGTCGTGAATTACACATCCGCCCGGTCTGAAGCTTCTTATAAGACGGGTGCAGCCCGAGCATGCTATACAGAATCCGGCAGGATCCGGCTTTCCCTCCTTAATTATATCTGACGGCATCGATGGATAAGCAAATGAATTTCTGCCAAATCCGATAAAGGCTGAATTAGCGTCTTTTATAACAGCGGCTCCCACATGAGGAGCATATTGCCTCAGCCACGAATATGCTGAACCCACGAAAGATATATCCGGAAATGCTTTTTGAAACAACGTTGTTCCGTTTATCATTCTCATGACACCTTCAAGCGGATGCTCGCAGGGAATTTTCTGGCCCGGCACATGATTATCGAATGGTCTTGTAACATAAGGATTAAAATGAGGACTGCCCATGCTTACATTGATCAGTTTTATTCCGTGCTTCTGCAGTTCCCTGACCAGCTTAAGCGGTTCAGTGAAATCGGGCTTCCCTTTCTCATCAACGCCAAAACCTCCCTGGTAAAGATCTGAAATGTTCAGTCTTGTTGTGATGACAACACCGGGAATTTCGTCTTTCAGCCTTTCAACTGTTTCAATCAGGAACCTGAATCTTTTTTCCGTCTCTTCACCGCCAAATATGCTGTTATAACGGTTTTTTGAAGCCAGAAGGTCAACTACCAGGTAGCCGTGACAGGCTTTAATATCAATAGCATCAAAACCAGAGCGGGCTGCAAGTACCGCTGCTGTAACGTACTGGTCCTGAATTCTTTTAAGCTCGTCATCCGTCAGTACATGTGGTGTGATTCTGTCAATTACCGGATTTAATGAAGCGACCAGCGGGGAAGGTTTTCCTTCCGGATTGCTGTAACGGCCGGAATGTGTCAGCTGGATTACCAGTAACGGATCAAATCCATGTTTATGTGCCTTTTTTCTTACCTCATCATTTATTAAGGAATACTTGTCTGCGTTTTTTTTGTGCAGCCATAATTGCCGCGGATTTGATCTTCCTTCAGGCGAAACTGAGACTGCCTCAAACCATATTATCCCGCTTCCTCCCCCGGCATAGCGAAGATATCTTCTCTGTGTCAGTTCAGAGGGTGATCCGGTATATTCAGAATCGTGTCCTTCCATAGGCTGGACTACCATCCTGTTTGTCACTGTCAATCCCTCAACGTACGAAGGTTCAGTCAAAGGAGCCAGGTCATCAGAAAAAGGGAGATCCAGTCCAAGCTCTTTTGCCTTCAGAAGGAGCTCTTCTTTGCTTTTATACCTGAACCTTTCGTGCATGTGTTTAGGTTAGTCAAAGTCGTTGCCATTACCGTTACCAAAACGCGGATTGACAACATTATTATAGATTGATCCGAAGGTATAGGTAATTTCTATTCCCCCCTCAAGCCTGTACCTGGTTGCCAGCTCTCTCAGCCTCAATAATCTTTCAGCTTCAGAGATTGCACCTTTCTTAAGATTGACCTGATCGTTGATATGTGCAGCATCCCCGGAAACCCGAAGTGAGAGTCCCTTAAAGATCCTGATATTGACAAACGATCCCACCTCAATTCTGTTCTTTGAAAAGTCATGAAAGTAATTTGATCCCGTGAGTGAAATGTTTATTGAGCCCCACTTTTTCTGTACCTGGAATGCTATGCCAAGCATGTGAAGAAAGAGATTTTCGCTGACCTTATTGTAAATTGTAGAATCGTTGTATTTATTATACTGATATCCGGCGCTGTAGAGGATCCTCAGCTGCCTGTGAGTTGCCTCCGAATACGGGAATATGTCATATTCAACTGACGGCAGCATTTCAGTTACAAACCTGTAGTTTTCGCGTGTAGATGAACCCAGCGCCCATATTAAACCGGCCGACCAGTGATCTCCGAGACTTTTGACGTACAGGTTTTGCATCGATGCTGAACTTGTCGCATAGGAAGATATATCTACAGAATCAGTATTGGGATTCTCAATAAATTTCTCATGCTGATAGAAATGATCCATTTCGATCTCAAGCTTCATATCAGGTGTAATCCTTGAAATATTTATGGAGTTTCTAAGGTCCAGCTGTTTCTGAGTCTCTTCAGATTCGTAATCCGGTTCGGTTGATAATTCAAAAACCCAGTAGTTCCACCTGTCAGTTACTTCCTCTGATTCCAGCTCCCTGTTGTGCCTGATCTCTATTTCATTGAATAAAGGTGTTCTGGCAACATATCTCATTAGACCCATTTTAAGGAGATCCGTTCTTTTCTGTCTTATTATGGTACTGGTCTGGTCCGGACTGCTTGTGTAGCTCAGAGTATCATCCATACCTCTGAAATCGAGTTGTCCGTGAAATGTGTAGGTATACTGCTCTCCTCCGCTGCCGGCATCCTGTTCAGATACAAGAATTACCACCTGCGCATCATGGATATCCCTTACATAGTTTATGTACGGGATCTCCTGCCTTGTATAGTTCATGTCACAGTCGTGACAATCAAGAAAAATTTTAACCGCATTTTTTCTTAGGGTATCATCCACGGTATCAGTAATCTGTCCTGATACATTACTGGAGAAGAGCACCAGGAATAACAGGATTGTCGAATTCTTAATACCTGGTCTTATCATGAGTAATGATTTTTTATTGTTTCCTGAAATTGTTATAAGAATGTTTCCCTTTCTTTTTGCCGGTTCCGGTTATCAACCATAAAAACCTCTTGATCCGGCTTCTTAAAATATCAAATCCGATTTTAATTATCGATGGATTCAGGTTAAAATCCCCACTATATTTCTGACCTATTTTCAAAAAGTGTCTTGTAAATGAAAATGATGTTATTCCCCACTTATTCAGAAATTGTTTGCTGCCGTTGTTCATTTTGATTCTTTGGGTCGATTTATTCCCAAAATGATAGATGCGGCTTTTATCAACTCCTTTGAAGTGTTTCACACCTGCTTCGAATAGCTTCATTGAAAAATCCGGATCAGAATAAAGACCCGGGAAATATTCAATACTGTACCCGCCTATAAGATCCCATATATCTTTATGGACAATGTTCGGCGGCCAGGTTGCTCCGCTCCAATCTCTTCCTTTTATAGAACTGAATTCCCTGAGGAGATCTTCCTCTCTGAAGTTTTCCGGATCCGTGCCATAATCATAGGGAGCAAGCGTCCCCGGATGAGGCCATACTTTTGGTTCAATTATGGTTGAAGACAGGAAAAAATATTTATTGTTATAATACTCGATTTCTTTTACAAGTTCAAGATCCCAGCCAGGTAATATATACATATCATCATTCATATAAACTATAAAATCCGTTTTAACAAGCGCCCTGCAGGCATTAACTGCCCAGCAAACCCCAATGTTATGGAAGCTGTGGGTGAAATCGAATCCTCCTTTTTTGACCCATTCCAGAGTACCATCGGTGCCCTCGTTAACATGTATTATTATCTGATGGTTATAGGTTGAATTTTTAATAATACTATCAACACAAATTTTCAGAAATGCCAGGTTATTCCAGGTGGGTATGATGATTGAGAATTTCCTTATATCATTTTTATTATTTGGATACCAGCTGATCATCTTTATTTATAGTTACTGTACTTTAACAATTCCATTTACACAAAATGATATTCCTGTTTTTTTCTTTTCTGCCATTAATTTTTCCACATATTCAGCATCCGAAGCACTATGGTTTAGATTGTGGTATAAATGAGAAACAATCGCCTTCCCTTTCATAGATTTTGTTTTCAGACCATTTTTTTTCAACCGCCAGTCAATATCAAAGTCCTCACCTACACCGGCACGATCATAATCTTCATCAAAACCATTTACTGCCAGGATGTTCTTTTTCATTATACCCCAATTACATCCTAAAATTCTTCTGGTCTGTTTGTTTATGTTCTTTTTGAATGGAAGATAAATTCCTGCTCCTATGCTTTTACCTCCATATAAAATTGCAAGTAAAATATTGTTTTTCTTAATGGATTTCTCTTTTAACAGTATCCCCGTATGTTTCTTACTGAGGAAAACTCTCCTGCCATAACAAAAATGAGAATCTGTTATCGCCTTGCTGTATTCTTTCAAAAAAGATCCGTGCATTATGCAGTCACCGTCAATAAACACAAGTTGTTCTCCTGCAGAGATTTTAACGGCACTGTTCAGAATTATTGTTTTGCGGAAACCAATGTCTTCCTGAGATACGTGCTGGATCCTGAAACTGTTTGTCAGGCGAGCTTTAGTTATAAAATCTATAGTCTGCGGATCATTGTTGTCCTCAGCTATAATCACTTCAAAATCCTGACAGGACTGTGCATCCAGGGACTGAAATATGAGTTCCAAAAAATCAAGCCTTTTATATAATGAAATAATCAATGAAATCATTTTTGCAATGCATTGTTTTTCAGTTTACAAAACCTGATTCAAAAGTAATAAAATCTGATTCCTAAAAGCATTAAACTGCAGGAATTGCAGCGAACCTGAATTAATCCATTATTGATTTGTTTCAAATCCTGCTTTTTTCGCAATAATTATGTATTGTGATGTTAAAAAATCCCTGATCAGGCCAAATGTCAGTTTATTGATTATTTTTCTCGTCCGCTGGACTTTACCAAATTGGAACATTGAATATATTGAAATCGGTACATATTTAGCTGAGATTAAAAGAGATATAATGTTCTTTTTACAGTAAAAACGCATATGGGTCCTGTCTAAAATACCCCGGTCAGTATATCTGAAATCGGCAAGTATCAGCACCCTGTACAGAATATGATATTCCCTGAAATTAGGAATACTTAAAATAATGATCCCATTTTGTTTCAGATGATTATGCAGTTTTCTCAAAGCGGCTTCCGGTTCTATTAAATGTTCAATTATATCACCACAGATAATCACATCAAAGTAATTTCCCGGCAGATCTATTTCAAGATCTTCAATATTCCCTATGATTAATCTGTCAATCTCGGGATTATCCTGCTGAGAATCTTCCAGTTTTATTAATTCTACCCCGACAACTTCTTTGGCAAGCTTCAGTTTCTTTATCTCTATTAATGTTTCACAGCTGCCGGCACCAATCTCTAATATTCTATTGTTTTCATTTTCAGGGATCAGGCTTATCAAATCCATCCTTAAATTATTAAAATACTCTTTGTTTTTATCCTGATACATATTTCCCTGATTGATTATTCTATTAACGAATAATATAATTTGGAATATTTACTTGAAATAACATCATCCCTGAAATTAACTGCATAATCAGCTCCTTTAGCTATCATTTCATTCCTGAGTTCAGGCTGTTTGGTTACTCTCAGGATAGCTTCTCCGATCTCTTCAGGCCTGTGCGGATCTATATATATGCTTCCGGGGCCCCCCGCTTCAATAAAACATCCGGAATTGCTTGAAATAGCAGGAATTTTCGAAACCAAAGCTTCAATAAGAGGTATCCCAAATCCTTCAAAAAACGACGGATAGATTAAACATTCTGCATTCCTGTATATTACAGGTAATTCAAAATTCTCAATATTTCCAGGAAAGATGATATTATTAAGTTTATTGGCAGTGATATATTCAAGAATCTTCTTAAAGTATGGAGTTGTTTTTCGCCCTACAACTACAAGGGGAATATTGATTCCGGAAAGATGAATGGCTTTAAGAACGTTTAGAAGATTCTTGCGTTCTTCAATTGTCCCGACGTTTAACAGATATCTCTCCGGCAGTTTATATTTATTACTGACAGTTTTATTGAATTCTTCATCATGTTTTTCATAAAAATAATGGCCGCATCCCTGGTAAATAACTGATATTTTATCCGGAGATATATTCAGAAAACTGATTAAGTCTTCTTTAGTCTGGTTACTAATGGCAATAATCCGGTCAGAAACTTTGCAGGCATGAGATAGTTTCCTGGTATATATTTTTATATCATGCCATTTATAAAAGCCTGGGAATCTTAAAAAGATAAGATCATGTACTGTCACAACTGATCTTGTACCTGTCTTTTCTATTCCAATTGGCAATTCCTGGCTGAGGCCATGATATATTTGCAGTTTTTGACGTTTTATATCTTCTGTCATGTACTTTCTGCGCCATAAAGGATTCGCCATTTTTAAGATAAATGAACCGGGCTTAATCAATATAAACCGATCTTCATCAGCCAGGATATAACGGTTTTTGGTTTTAGGCGTAAAAAGGTAATATTTGTTTTCAGGATAATATTTTGCCAGAGCAGATAAAAGATTACGGCTGTAATTGCCTAATCCGCTTGTATTGAAGAAGGCTCTTTTAGCGTCAAATCCGACAGAGAGCGGTCTTGTTTTATCAGTATATGGATCATCCCGGGATATTAAAGGCATGGAGGAGTTTTTTCAGAATCAAAGTTATCTATTTTATCGAGATCGTTATTCTCAGTTTCCCCGGTTCCGGTATCCTCCTCCATCCATTCATATACCGGTCTTTGAGGTCCCTCCTTCCTGTACCAGACCGCAAGCACTATCCCTGAAAAGAAACCAAGCATATGTGATTCCCATGAGATGTTTTTATAGATGCCCGGAAAGATGCCCCATACCATTTCACCATACAGGAATACGACCAGCAGTGATAAAGCAATCAGCCTGAAATAACGTCGTATGATGCCGCTGAAAAACAGGAAAGATGCAAGTCCATAGACAAGCCCGCTTGCACCGATGTGCCAGGCTTCCCTTCCTCCGAGCCAAACCAGAACTCCTGTAAGCAGATAGGTCCAGGAAAAAACCTTAAGTGCTACTTCAGAATAAAAATAGAAAAGGGCGACAGACAGCAGAAATAAGGGTAATGAATTGTTGAACAGGTGATTGAAATCGGCATGAACGAACGGGGAAAAGATGATTCCCGGAACTCCTTCAACCGACAGCGGGTAGATTCCAAGACCGGAGAGATCCAGTTCAAACAATACCTCAACTATTTTTACCAGCCACATGAGGAAAACGAAAGTCCCCGGGATGATGAGGCTCAGCCAGAGTTTTTTTCTGTAGAATGCTCCTTCATCTTTAATATCATGTTTTCTTTCTGCCATAACAGTTCTTGCAGTCCTGCAGTCAAATTCTTGCTTCTTGCTTCTTGTTTTTTTCTCCTCTTCTCCTGCTCCCCTCTTCTCCTTTCAGTCTCTCCCGGGGAACACAATTCCTGCTGCTTTTCGAATCTTATCAAGAGTCTTCATCAGGTTCAGGCTGAATTCAAGAGGCACAATGGGGCTTTCAGTCAGTCCCTTGTCCAGGCACCTCATTACTTCCTCAGCTTCCCAGTGGTAACCCATTGCCGGCGGGGTAAAGATGAATTCCTGTTTTTCTTTACCGTGCAATTCAAGTATCACTTCCTGATTCATATCCCTTCCCCGTGTCACGGTCAGGTTTCCCTTTTCACAATAGATCTCGCAGCCAATGCCTACAGCTGTTCTGAATGAGCTGTACAGTGATGCCATCCTGCCATCCCTGTAGCTTAATATCACACTGAGCGATTCTTCTGATCCTGTATCGCCGAATATTGCCGTTGCTTTTACTTCTGAAGGAACACCAAGGAATGTAAGTGCATCAATTACAGGATAGATACCAATGTCAAGAAGCGAACCTCCCCCTAAAGCAAGGTTGAATTTCCTGTCATCCGGATCATAGGGTGGTATAAATGAGAAGTAAGCGTCGAGGTGCATTATCCTGCCAAGGATACCTGACATTATAATTTCATTTGCTTTTTTATAGAAGGGCTGAAAGGGGGGCCACAGAGCCTCCATCAGGAATACATTCCGCTTCTTTGCTTCAGTTATCATCTCCTTAACCTCCCCGGCATTGAGCGCAAATGCCTTTTCACAAATGACATGTTTCCCGTTCTGAAGGCATAGCATAGTATGATCGTGATGGAAAGAATGCGGTGATGCCACATAAATTATTTCAAGCGCGGGATCAGAAGCCAGCTCTTCATAGCTTCCATAATATTTTTGAAATCCATAGTCCTTTGCAAACAGGATCGCACGTTCAAGGTCGCGTGATCCTGCTGCATACAATTCTGCATTTTTTAACAGTTTAAGGCCTTTTGTGAATTTTGCCGACATCTTCCCCGGAGCCAGGATACCCCATTTGTATTTCTTCATAACATAAAATTAGGTGGATAAATATAGAGAAAACCACCAAAAAGACCCTTTTAAAGAAAAATCTTTACAAATTAACAAAAAAAATTCATTTCTATCTCACTCATTTTCTGCCTATTACAAAATTCTTTCATTAATACCCTAATTTTTTTACTACTATGTATTGCATAGTATTAATTTTTATTTATATCTTTGTATTATCATGTTGTTTGTATTATATAGTAGTAAATATTTAAAAGAACCATGAAAATAACATTAAGCATTAATCTCGGCGGCTATTCATTCAACATTGATGAAGATGCCTATGCTGAACTTAAAAGGTACCTGAAAAACCTTGAACTTCATTTTGCCGGTGAGGACAGTTCATCCGAAATACTCTCAGATATTGAATCAAGGATGGGTGAGCTTTTCCGGGCAAGGCTGACATCATATAAGCAGGTGATCACAATGGACGATGTGCGTTATGCCATATCGGTACTCGGCACTCCTGAGGATATATCTGATAATGAAGGTGCTTCAGCCCGTGAGAAGTTCTCTTCGCGCGGTTATCACAGGATGTACCGCGATCCCGATCAGCGGATCATAGGAGGTGTCTGTGCCGGAATGGGTGCATACTGGAGGATTGAACCATGGCTGGTCAGGATTATCTTCTTTATTCTTGCCATGATGGGCGGTCTTGGAATCCTCCTTTATCTTATCCTCTGGGTTGTTATCCCCGAGGCAAAGACTACCGCTCAGAAAATTGAAATGAAGGGTGAGCCGGTAAATATCCACAACATTAAGGACTCGGTGAAAAAAGAGTTTGATACAGTCACGAAGAAAATGAAACTGTAAGATACAGGCCAGGAAGAAAGATTATGAAGTGTTAAATCTAAAACTTATTATTATGGATCTGGAAAACACAAAAGCACAGATGCGCAAGGGGATCCTGGAATACTGTATACTGTCGGTATTATCAAGGAACTCCTGTTATGCAAGCGACATCATCAGGGAACTGAAGGAGGCAAAGGTAATTGTTGTAGAAGGGACCCTTTACCCTCTTCTGACGCGGCAGAAAAATGCCGGATTGCTCAGCTACCGCTGGGAAGAATCCCAGCAGGGGCCTCCCCGGAAATATTACGAGCTTACTGCTGAAGGCAGGGAATATCTTACCGATCTTGACAGATCATGGGATGAGCTGGTTGAATCAGTCAACCTGATCCGTACGAGGTAAATTATCTTAAACCAACTAAAACTCAGAAAGATGGATAAGACAATTAAAATAAATCTCGGCGGAACATTGTTCCAGATCGATGAGGAGGCATACAAGATCCTCCGTGATTATCTGCAGGCCATTGACCGGAAATTCAGAAATATCCCGGGCGGCACTGAAACTATTGAAGATATTGAATCCCGCATTGCGGAGATTTTCCAGTCACAAAAAGGAATGGCAGGAATTATTTCCAGGGAAAATGTCGAGTCAATGATCTCAATAATTGGTAAACCTGAAGACTTTGATCAGGAAGGAACTGAGGGAACTTCATATCATTATTCTTCCGGTTCTAAAAAGCTTTTCAGAAATCCTGATGACCGCGTTATCGGCGGTGTCTGCGGAGGTATAGGTGCATATGCCGATACGGATCCGGTATGGTTCAGGCTTCTGTTCATCGTGTTTGCTCTGACCTTTGGCATCGGTATTTTTATTTATCTGGCGTTATGGATTGCTCTTCCTTCAGCACATACCGTTTCTCAGAAAAGAGAAATGTACGGAAGGAACATCAACCAGTTGAGATCACAGGAAGGGGAACTCATTCCCCCATATACAACAACTTCAAAAATAGGCAATGCAACAAATGAAGTATTCAGGGCTCTTGGGAAAGTCCTTTTCATTATAGTCAGGATATTCCTTATTATCATCGGAACTGCACTTGTTCTGTCAGGATTCCTTGCCCTGCTGACTTTCATAATGGTATTCATCTTTCATTACCCCGGCGCTTTTTCAACTGATATTGAAGGAGTTAACCTCAGCTATTTGCCTGATTTTCTGAATTATGTTGTATCACCTGCTGCAGCACCCTGGATAAAGGCTCTGATAACGATAGTGGTTGCCATTCCTTTCCTGGCTCTTATCTATGGGGGGGTACGGATGATATTCTGGTTCAGGGCGCGGGACGGTTACATCTGGCTTGCCGCACTTGTCCTCTGGGTCATGAGCGGTGCTGCGCTTTCCATAATCCTGTTCAACGAGGGTGTTGGATTTGCCGAATCCGAAAAAACAACATCCACAGAGTATTTTACCACAGTTCCGGATACACTATTCATTGTTTCGGGAAGAAAAATATCTGATCTGGAAGCAGAGAATGAGATTTCCATCCCCGACAATGAATACAGGGTCATGATCGACGATGATAAGAAGGAGGTTTATGTCAGGGCACGTCTGATGATAAATCCGGATGAAGGCAATTCTGCCAGCGTGAAGATCACAAGGCGCTCATCAGGCAGAAACCGGCTTGACGCCATTGAAAATGCTGAGAGATTACAGTATGACCTTGATGTCTCCGGCAACAAACTTACACTCGATGAATTCTGCACGATCCCTTCGGATTCCAGGTGGTCTTTTGATGAGCTGTTTGTTGAGGTCAGCGTACCTGAGGGGACCGTAATATACATGGACCGGACTGCAGAAAGCCTTTTCCATTCCTGGCATGATGATGATTATGTCACAGATTCAAGGAACAGGTTCTGGAAAATGACTGAAGATGGCCCTGACTATATAGAACCGTAATTTCTTCCTGGTTTTTCATTCCTATATTCACTGAGATCCGGCGCTGTAATGGTGCCGGATTTCTTTTTTAAGTTAATGATTTGTTAAATACTGTTTTTCATATATGCTCTTCTGTTGC
>CAYWEQ010000039.1:16564-18257 GCA_964457185.1 uncultured Rikenellaceae bacterium | reverse complement strand
TCAAATGTACTGTCTGAAGAATTATCATCAACTACAATCACTTCAAATAGGTCGTGGCTGTAAGCCTGGGCAGCAATATCAGAGAGAAGTACCGGAATGTTCTTTTCTTCATTCCTGCAGGCAACTATTATTGATATAAAGATGCCGGGTGTGATATGTGACCGGTAAGGCCTTATTTTCATCATTCCCATGTATATCTTAAGGAGAAGATAGAAATAAGGTGTAAGAATTAAGAGTAGAAACCACTGCATTGCCTACTTCCTCATCCATTCATAAAATGAATAGTGTTCAGAGCTCATTCCAAGAGCCTCATACGTCTTTTGCGCACGTGTGTTTTTTGTTTCAACATAAAGCCTGAGACCTGCAATGTCTTGTTCTTCAGCAAGATGTCTTATATAGTTATACATTCTCCTGAAAATACCCTGCCGGCGGTATTCAGGCACGACATAAACCGACTGGAACCACCATACATTGCAGTTCCGCCAGTCACTCCACTCATAGGTTATCAAAAGGGATGCAACTACTTTACCGTCATCATCCGCTACATAATATTGTCCCCGTGAATGATCTTCAAAAACTGCATTTGCTCCCTTTTTGACGGTTTCAGGATCGAGATGCATCTCTTCTGTTTCCCATGCCATTTTCAGCTGAAAATCGATGATGGCCGGTTTATCGGAAAGAGTTGCTTTACGTATATTTATCATTTTTTAGTATTTTATCAATTCTTATAAACCACTGAGTTACACTGAGTTTGTCACGGAGTAACACTGTTATAACTTTTTCAACCCCCTTCAACCCCCTTCAACTTACTTATACTCATCCCAGCTCTTTATTGCCAGGTCCTTTTCGCTGATCCTGCAAAAAGCAAGGATGAAAGCGCTGGCAAGTCTTGCATTTGTCAGCAGGGGAATATTATAATCGATGGCGTTTCGTCTTATTGAATAATCATTATCAAGTTCCGAAGCGCTGAGATCTTTAGGAATATTTACAACAAGATCAACTTCACGTGTTCTGATGAGTTCAATGGTATTGGGCGATTTATCCTCATCGGGCCAGTATGCCACGTGGGCTTCAACGCCTGCATTTTCAAGGAACTGCTGGGTGCCTCTGGTGGCATAAAGCTTATGTCCTTTAGCCCTGAGAGCTCTGGCGCTGTTCAGAAGCTCAACTTTTGACCTTGCCGGCCCAGTCGAGAGCAGAATGCTCTTCTCCGGCACCCTGTACCCGACCGAAAACATTGCCTTCAGAATTGCCTCATAAAATCCTTCTCCGATGCATCCGACCTCACCGGTTGATGCCATATCGACTCCAAGCACGGGATCAGCTTTGGCGAGACGTGAGAAGCTGAACTGGGGCGCTTTCACTCCTACATAATCCAGCTCAAATACCGATTTATGAGGTTTTTCAACAGGAATCCCGAGCATCACTTTTGTCGCAAGCTCTATTAAATTTGATTTCAGGACTTTACTGACAAAAGGCATGCTCCGGCTTGCCCTCAGGTTGCATTCAATTACCTTGATATCATTATCCCTTGCAAGAAACTGTATATTGAATGGGCCTGAAATATCAAGCTCCTTTGCAATCTGCCTTGAGATCCGTTTAATGCGCCTTACAGTTTCGAAATATATCTTCTGCGGTGGGAAGACTATTGTTGCATCACCCGAATGGACACCGGCAAATTCAACATGCTCGC
>CAYWEQ010000039.1:0-16464 GCA_964457185.1 uncultured Rikenellaceae bacterium | reverse complement strand
GGGAAGACTATTGTTGCATCACCCGAATGGACACCGGCAAATTCAACATGCTCGCTTATGGCATAGGCGAGTATTTCACCCTCCCTGGCAACTGCATCTATTTCAATCTCCTTGGCGCTTTCTATAAATTCAGAAACGACCACCGGATATTGTTTTGACACCTTCGCTGCCAGGTCGAGGTAATGAGTCAGCTCATTTTTATTGGAGACTACATTCATCGCAGCTCCCGAAAGAACATATGAAGGTCTTATAAGAACGGGAAATCCGATACGGTCAACAAAATCAAAAATATCCTCAATTGATGAAAGTTCTTTCCACCTCGGCTGATCAACCGACAGATTATCGAGCATTTCAGAGAATTTATGCCTGTTCTCTGCCCTGTCAATTGAAACCGGTGATGTTCCGAGCACAGGAACATTCTCCCTGTAAAGCCTCATGGCAAGGTTATTCGGAATTTGTCCGCCGACAGAAACGATAACTCCTCCGGGATTTTCCAGGTCGATGATATCAAGCACTCTTTCAAAAGTAAGCTCATCGAAATAGAGCCTGTCACAGGTATCATAGTCAGTGCTGACCGTCTCGGGATTGTAGTTGATCATGACAGACCGGAATCCCTCTTTCCTTATCGTGTCGATGGCATTGACCGAACACCAGTCAAACTCAACACTTGAACCTATCCTGTAAGCGCCTGATCCGAGAACAATAATGGATTTCCTGTCATTCTCAAAAAGTATGTCATGTTCCGATGCGCTGTAAGTAAGATAAAGGTAATTCGTCACAGCCGGATATTCCGCAGCCAGGGTGTCTATCTGTTTCACAAAAGGGACAATACCGAGGGATTTTCTATATTTTCTCACCTTCATCAGGTCATCATTTATGTGGGCGGGCTCTGACCTTAGAACATGCCTTGCTATCTGGAAGTCACTGAATCCGTATATCTTGGAATGCGAAAGAAGCTCATCCGGTATGCTTTCAATTGTCTTGTACCTGCAAAGCTCATCCTTTATTTTTATAATACTCCTTAGTTTGAAAAGAAACCATTTATCGATCCTGGTAAGTTCGTGGATCCTGTCAACTGAGATGCCTTTTTCAAGTGCCTCGGCTATTGAAAAGATACGCATGTCGGTAGGCTCGGAAAGCTCTGTTTCAATTTCCCTGAATTTAAGTTCCCTGTTGCCTGTAAAGCCGTGCATGCCCTGGCCTATCATCCTCAGTCCTTTCTGGATAGCCTCTTCAAAATTCCGGCCTATCGCCATTACCTCCCCGACACTCTTCATGCTGGAGCCTATGTTATGGGAAACTCCTTCAAATTTATTAAGGTCCCACCTTGGTATTTTGCAGACAATATAATCGAGGGCCGGTTCAAAGCAGGCAGTGGTATCCCTCGTCACTGAGTTTTTCAGTTCATGAAGGCCGTATCCTATTCCCAGCTTGGCAGCTATGAAGGCCAGGGGATATCCTGTTGCCTTGGAAGCAAGAGCGCTTGATCTTGAAAGCCTGGCATTGACCTCAATGACACGGTACTCTTCGGAATCCGGCGATAGTGCAAACTGGACATTGCATTCCCCGATTATCCCGACATGCCTTATTATTTTTATTGAAAGCTCCCTGAGCTTATGGTATTCGCTGTTGGTCAGCGTCTGTGAGGGGGCAACTACTATGCTTTCACCTGTATGGATGCCCAGGGGGTCGAAATTCTCCATATTGCATACTGTGATGCAATTGTCATACTTGTCCCTGACAACTTCGTATTCAACTTCTTTCCAGCCTTTAAGGCTTTCTTCCACGAGTATCTGGTTTGTATATGAGAATGCCCGGGCAGCAAGGGTTTTTAATTCCCGGGCATCGGAAGCGAATCCGCTGCCCTGGCCTCCAAGAGTATAAGCAGCCCTAATTATTACAGGAAAACCGAGTTTGTCAGCAGCCCTGAGCGCCTCATCAACACAGCATACTGCTATACTCCTTGGGGTTTTTACATCTATTTCGCCCAGCCTCTTTACAAAAAGCTCACGGTCTTCCGTATTCATGATCGCAGTCACCGGTGTGCCGAGAACCCTTACATTGTATTTTTCAAATACCCCGGAAACAAACAGCTTTGTCCCGCAGTTCAGCGCTGTCTGGCCACCAAAAGAGAGCAGGATGCCTTCAGGCTTTTCCTTTTCTATGACCCTCTCAACAAAATATGGAGTTACAGGCAGGAAATAAATTTTATCTGCCAGCTCCTCAGAAGTCTGCACCGTTGCAATATTGGGATTTATGAGGATCGTCCTGATACTCTCTTCCCTGAGAGCCTTCAGAGCCTGCGATCCTGAGTAATCAAACTCGCCGGCCTCGCCTATTTTAAGGGCTCCTGACCCCAGTATTATTACAGATTTTATGCCGTCTTCCATCTGAAAGATTTAAGGTCAAAAATAGCACAAATTTTCTATCGGGATGCATATATATCAAAAAAGTGAATATATTTGCATAAATAATGAATAAATATGCAAAAGACAAAACGGCTTCTGGTAATTGAAAAGATTATTGCAACAGAAAATATATCATCACACGGGATGCTTCTCAGGAGGCTTAAGGGAAAAGGAATAGCCTGTACTCAGGCTACATTGTCACGCGACCTTAGACAGCTTGGAGCAGGAAGGATATCTGACGGCAGGGGCGGATACATTTACTCTCTGCCGGAGAGTGTACCAAATGGTGTTGTTTCATCGGTAAAACAACAGGTCTTGCCGGCAATAAAGGATATGGTCGGGGCCAGGGGACTCCTGGTTATGAAAACTCTCCCGGGAAGTGCAAGCAGCACGGCTTTCTATATTGACAATGCCTCACGGTATGAGATAGCCGGAACAATAGCAGGCGATGATACAATTCTGGTAATCCCCCGTGACGGGGTGACACTATCCCAGGCACATACATGCCTTGAGCTGATAATTCCGGGCTTGCATGGGAAGATAAGGAGTAAGTAGTTACACATTATAAAATAAATGATTGATAACTAAACAGACAAAACTATGAAAGAAAAAGTGGTGCTTGCATACAGTGGCGGATTGGATACATCGGTAATACTTAAGTGGCTGATTGATAAGAATTATGAAGTTATCGCCTTTGTGGCAGATGTGGGACAGGCTGAGAACTTTGAGGAATGCAGGAAGAAAGCACTGATGCTGGGGGCATCAAAAGTGATAATCTCTGATCTTAAGCGGGAATTTGTTGAAGATTTCGTCCTCAAGGCAATAATGGCAAATGCAATCTACGAAGACAGGTATCTCCTGGGAACTGCCCTTGCAAGACCGCTTATAGCCAGGGAACAGATAACAGTGGCTAAAAAGGAAGGAGCCAGTGCAGTGGCTCATGGTGCAACAGGAAAGGGGAATGACCAGGTTAGGTTTGAACTCTGCTATTATGCACTGATGCCCGGGGTAAAAGTCATCTCACCCTGGAAAGACAAAGAATTTCTGTCTGCTTTCAAGGGCAGGACTGATCTTCTCAATTATGCCAGGGAAAACAAGATTCCGGTAAAAGCAAGTGTCGAAAAACCATACAGCGAGGATGACAACCTGATGCATATAAGTCATGAAGCAGGTATCCTGGAAGATCCTATGTTCACATTGAACAAGAGTATGCTTGAAAAGATGGTGATGCCCCAGGATGCTCCGGATAAGGAGACACGGATCGTTATTCATTTCAAGGACGGATTGCCCGTGAAGGTTGAAAACAAGGATGATGGTACAGTAAAAGAGGACGCTTATGAATTGTATGTTTACCTGAACGATATTGCCGGGAAGAACGGAATAGGCCTGCTTGACATGGTCGAAAACAGATTTGTCGGGATAAAATCCAGGGGTGTTTATGAGACTCCTGCCGCAACGGTTCTGCACATAGCACACAAGGACATCGAGGGCATAGCCATGGACAGGGAAGTGATGAGACTGGTCAACATGCTAACACCCAAATTCGCTGAGATCATTTACAACGGATTCTGGTTCAGTCCTGAAATGGACTTCCTTATGGCAGCAATTAAAAAGAGCCAGGAACTCATTGACGGAAGCGTTCATCTCTGCCTCTACAAGGGGAACGTGATCATCGAAGGCCGCGAATCACCCTCTTCGTTGTACAATAAAAAGCTGTCGAGCATGGATATTGAAGGAGGTTTCGACCAGACTGACAGCAAGGGCTTTATCAAAATCAACGCTATACGGTTGATGGCTCACAGGGCAATTGTTGAGGAGAGTCAGAAATAACAAAATTCCATGACAAGAATTTATTTATTATCCCAAAAACCCCCTTTCTTGTTTCCCCCAGGGGGGAAATGTACTGCTCCTTCCACCTTGGGGGAAGGTCGGGATAGGGGTCTAAATAAAATAGGGAAACTGACATATTTATAAATAACAGGATATATGAAACTCTGGGAAAAAGGAATAAATCCCGAACCTGCAATAATCGAGTTCACTGCGGGAAGGGACAGGAAAACCGATCTGCATCTCACGAAGTGGGATATCATCGGATCAATGGCTCATATAATAATGCTGAATGATGTCGGATTGATAATGAATGACGAGAAGAATGAAATGCTGAAAGCCCTTCAATCACTGTTTGCCTGGGATGAAAAAGGGGGTCTTGTTATCGAGAAAGGTGTGGAGGACATTCATTCGCAGATTGAAAAGGAGATGGCATCAATATTGGGCACAACCGGGAAAAAGATACACACCGGAAGATCAAGGAACGACCAGGTTCTTGTAGATATAAGACTTTATACAAGAGAAGAGATCGACCGTCTCGCAATTCTGACCGCAAAGCTGTTCAACAGGCTGCAGGAACTGAGCGAACAGTATAAGGAAGTTCTTCTTCCGGGTTATACCCATATGCAGCCGGCAATGGTATCCTCATTCGGACTATGGTTTGGTGCGTATGCAGAATCTCTGGCTGATGATATACTTCTTCTTGCAGAGGCGAGAACCCTGAATAACAGGAATCCGCTCGGAACAGCAGCAGGCTTCGGTACAACCCTCCCACTGAACAGGAAGCTTACCTCCGAACTGCTTGAGTTTGACGATCTTCTTTATAACTCTGCCTATGCAAGTCTGAGCAGAGGCAAGGTTGAACTGGCAATAGCTTCAGCCCTTGCCTCGCTTGCTCAGACACTCTCACGGTTCTCAATGGATATCTGCCTGTATATGAGCTCTGAATTCAAGTTCATAGATTTCCCTGATGAATATGTAACTGGATCAAGCATTATGCCCCAGAAAAGGAATCCTGATGTATTTGAGCTGATAAGGGGACGTTCGAATATAATCCAGACCCTGCCGGGACAGATAGCTATGTTAACTTCAAACCTTCCATCAGGATATAACCGTGATCTGCAGCTTCTTAAACAGCTGGTCTTCGATGCATTTGCCGACATTCAGGAATCTATCGAAATAATGCTGTTAATGCTGAGGAATATAAAGGTTAGAAAGAATATTACGGAGAATCCTTTATATAATACTATATTCAGTACGGAAGAGGTCAACCGGCTGGTGAAAGAAGGAATTCCTTTCAGGGATGCCTATAAGGCTGTATCGGAAATGGTCAAAAGCTCGGCATTCTCAAAAACAACGGTTTCTGATTACGTTCATGAGGGGAGCATAGGAAATTTGTGCAATGGGGAAATAGCAAAGATCTTTGATGAGAGGATGAAGTGCTTTAAGAACAGGTCGGCAGAGGATCTTGCGAAAAAGATGATGGGGTATGTGAATTGACCCCATCCCCCCAGGGGGCAGGTCATGCTTCAGCATGGCCGGGGATTATTCTTAATATTCTCAATAAACTCATCAAACAGATAGTCTGTATCCGTTGGTCCACCTGAAGCCTCAGGATGAAACTGCGTTGAGAAGAATGGCCTGGTTTTATGCTTCATTCCTTCATTGGTCCGGTCGTTGATGTTAATAAAAAGCGGATCCCACTCTTTCCCGAGGGTATTATTGTCAACCGCAAATCCATGGTTTTGCGAAGTGATATAGGCTTTGTTGGTCCCCACCTTGATGACAGGCTGATTATGGCTTCTGTGGCCGTATTTAAGTTTATAAGTATCGGCTCCTGAGGCAAGAGCCATAAGCTGGTTGCCAAGGCATATTCCGAAAACAGGTATCTCTTTTTCAAAAGATCTGCTGATATTCTCAACGGCAGCTGTACACATCTTAGGATCACCAGGGCCATTTGAAAGAAAAAGCCCATCGAACTCTTCCTGGTGATAATCATAATCCCACGGAACCCTGATTATTGTCGTGTCACGTTTAAGCAAGTTCCTGATAATATTGTATTTAACGCCGCAATCTAAGAGGATTATCCTGTATTTCCCCGAACCATAGATTTTTTTCTCATGGGTACTTACCTCTGCAACAAGATTCACCTTGTTCGGATCATAAAAAGATATCTCAGTTCCCTCAGGTTCAATTTTACCCAGCATTGCTCCCTTTTCACGGATCCTTTTTGTCAATGCCCTGGTATCTATCCCGAATATTCCCGGGATATTGTTCCTGGAAATCCATTCATCAAGACTTTCTGAAGCATTCCAGTGGCTGTATTCAAAGGAATAGTCAGACACAATCAGCCCCGAAATATGAATTGATGAGGACTCATAAAACCTGTAGAGATCATTCTCTTCGCTCTTCCCGGGAGCTCCGTAATTGCCCACCAGCGGGTATGTGAGGCAGAGTATCTGTCCGCGGTATGATGGATCTGTAAGACTTTCGGGATAACCGGTCATGGCAGTATTGAAAACCACCTCTCCGGCCGCAGCAACTTGAGCCCCGAATGATCTGCCGTAATATACAGAACCATCCTCAAGTATTAATCTGACCTTCGTTCTTTCCTTCACATCAATAGTATTTATCATCTCATCAGTGCTATGGCCCTCTCAATTTGTTCCATAGCCATCATGACTGTATCGTGTGTTGTTGCAAGGTTCATTCTCATGAATCCTTCTCCCCCGGGACCAAATGTGGAACCTTCATTCAGACCGGTGCCTGCCTTTTCAACAAAAAAATTCTGAAGCTCTTTTCCAGTCATTCCGAATTTGCGGCAGTCAAGCCAGATCATATATGTAGCTTCAGGCTGTACAGGCACGATCTCGGGAATAAGTTCCCTGCAGTATTTTATTACAATCTCTGCATTCCGGTCAATGTAATCCATCAGGGCATTGAGCCATTCATGGCCTTCGGAATATGCTGCTGTTGAGGCAATAGTACCAAAGATATTACCGTTGCCGATATGCAGGTTTTCTATCTGCCTGTTGAAATATTTTCGCAGCACGGGATTTGAAATTATAACTGATGCAGTTGACAGTCCTGCAAGATTGAATGTCTTGCTCGGTGCAATGCATGTGACGGTAATGTCAGCCGTTTTTTCAGAGATACTTGCCATTGCCGTATGACTGAATCCGGGCAGGATAAGATCGCAATGTATCTCATCCGATAGTATAATAATTTCATTTTCGATACAGATTTCAGCAAGTTTTGAAAGTTCTTCAGATGACCAGGCTCTTCCTACAGGATTATGAGGATTGGAAATGATTATCATTTTTGTGTTTGCGTCAATGGCTGAAACCAGCGCATCAAAATCCATTTCCCATCTGCCGTCTTTTTCAGCCAGCTGATTATATACAAGGTTACGGCCATGACTTTCGACTGCAGAAAAAAACGGGAAATAGACAGGCGGCTGGACTATTATTTTATCACCCGGGCAGGTGAATGCCAGTGTGCAGACATTAAGTGCCGGTACAATACCGGGACTGAAGCATATCCATTCTTTTTCAATCCTCCTGTTATGTCTTGACTTAAACCAGCTTACTATGGAATTATAATAATCAGGTGAACGGAAAGAATATCCGAAAATCTCGTGATCAAGACGATTCTTAAGTTTGTCAACAATGAAATCAGGAGTTTTGAAATCCATGTCTGCAACCCACATGGGGATGATATCCTCTCTCCCGAATGTTTCCTCTCTCAGGTCATACTTGATGCAATCAGTACCCTCTCTTCTGACTTCCTCATCAAAATTCCATCTCATCTGAAATGGTTTATATTCAGAGGGTCAAAGATATAAATAAAGTTATGAGTGAGCCAAAGTTTGGAGTACTTAAAGTTACAGTACAACTTAACTCTAAGTACTTTAGGCACTTCAGGCGATCCAAATTTTATTTTATGCATTTTCATCATTTCAACCTTATTTCCAATATTTTTATTACTTTTATGGGCGATTTTGGATATTTTCATTAATTAAAATTGTTTTTATGAAAAGGATAATAACAGCTATTATGCTTCCGCTGGTTATATTGGGATTGATATTTATTACTTCCTGCAAGGGGAAGGACAGTAAAGATCAAAAGAAAATTGAACTTGAGCAGATGGATACGCTGAAAGGTCAGATAGGGTCACACGTATACCCGTTACCTTCATCTGCTGAAGTTATTAAGATGCTTCAGGACCTTGAAGTCGGTTATATTTTCGGGATATCGAATCCTGTTGAAAATACCAGGAAATACTTCAAAAGTGATGCGAGGGCAATCAACATGGGAGTGTATGGAGCTGATCTCAGCTATGCAACATTATATAATATTCAGCAGGAGCTAATCAATTATCTGGATGCTATAAGAAGTCTTGCCGCAGAACTCAATATGTCACAGATCTATGATCCGACGCTATATGACAAGATAAGACAAAATTTTGATTACAAGGATCAGCTGGTAAAAATCCTGACAGAAGCATTTGACGAAACGTATGCTTATCTCAGTGATAATGAGCAGGAACCGCTGGCTCTGCTTGTTGTCGGAGGCGCCTGGGTGGAAGGGATGTACCTGACCACGCATGTGTCGGAAGCTGCATACCAGGTTGCAGGGATATCTAAAAACCTACTGGAACAGAAGAGCTCGTTTGAACTGTATATCGATATTACAAAGCCATATTTAAATGATCCCATTGTAGGGGATTTTGTAAAGAAACTGGATCCCATTAAGAAAGTGTATGAAGGTTTAGGAACCAGCCTCACCGAAAAGAATATCATGGATATCACTAATGCGATAGAAGAGGTGAGAAGCCAGATAATATAATGAATTGTTGATTTCCTGACCGCAAAGCATCTTACTTTGCGGTCTTTTTTTTAGTTGATGTCTTTATGAGGGAATCTGTATTATTGGCACTGATACATATTTTTGCCATCGTCTCGACAATAAATCCTGCCGGCATTACCTCCCGTGGCAAAAAGATCCTTCGAAGCTACCTGAGAAGATATCTGAACAGGGAGCTTGAAGAAGAATACTTTGCCCTTTTCGAAAATAACCTGGAGTTTTATTCCAATGAATTAAAGAGTGTTGATAAAGCCGAACTTGCAGATGAGGATTCTCTGATCTCCTTCCAGATAACAAACATCTGCCGGCAGATAAAGAAGGGACTCTTTCTTGAGGAGAGAATGATTGTATTCCTTCAGCTTATCGAATTCGCTTTTGAGGACGCATTGCTTTCCGAGCAGGAACAAACCATTATTGAAATTGTTGCAAGGACTTTCAATATTTCAAAAAAAGAATTTGATAATGCTTCAGCTTTCATGATTGGCAGGACATTTGATGAAATAACGCCTGACTGTGTTCTGCTTATTGAAAGCGATAATCCCGAATATTCAGGCGCAGGTATCTACAAAAACTACGACAAATGGCGTCATATCAGGATAAAAGGTTTCAGAGGTCACCTCGTTATTCTTCATGTTGAAAGCACTGGGACCCTGCTGCTTACATATGACGGTCCCCTTGGTCTGTATATTAAGGGAAGGGACATAATAGAATGCCGCCCATACCTTCTTGAACGGGGAGTCAATATCAAAGGCCAGGGTATCGAGCCGATATACTATTCAAAGATCTACAAGAAATTCGTTTCAAGAAAATTCCCTGAAAAAGTAGTTTTTGAAGGACATGATATCGAATACATCTTCAAAAACTCTGATAACGGGGTCAGGAAAATGAATTTCAGGATTGAATCGGGGAATCTTATCGGCATAATGGGAGGGAGCGGTGTTGGCAAGACAACAATGCTGAACCTGCTTCATGGAAAGATAAAACCCACGACCGGGAACCTCTATATTAACGGCTATGATATTTATTCCGAATCTGAAGAAATTAAAGGATTGATAGGGTATGTGCCTCAGGATGACATGCTTATTGAGGAACTTACTGTCTGGCAGAATCTCTATTTCAATGCCCGGTTATGCTTTGGCGATTATACCGAAGAACAGCTTAACAGCACAGTTGAAAAAGTTCTTACAGATCTTGATCTTTATGAGATAAAAGATCTCCAGGTAGGCGATCTCCTGAATAAAAAAGTCAGCGGCGGACAGAGAAAAAGACTCAATATAGGACTGGAGCTGATGAGGGAACCGGTAGTGCTTTTTATTGATGAACCCACTTCCGGTTTATCATCATTTGATTCGGAAAAGGTGATGAACCTCATTAAAAACCAGGCTCTGATCGGGAAACTCGTCTTTACAATCATTCACCAGCCTTCTTCAGATATACTCAAAATGTTTGACAGGCTCTGGATCCTTGACAAGGGCGGGTATATGATCTATGACAGCGATCCCGTGGAAGCCCTGGTTTATTTCAAAACTGAAACCTCCCAGGCAAATGCCGCTGAGAGTGAATGCCCTTCATGCGGAAATATAAAAACTGATAATATACTTGATATCATTGAAGTCAAGGTAATTGATAACGCCGGTTATCCGGGAAAAGAAAGACAGGTAAGTCCTGAAGAATGGTATGAAAAGTACAGGAAAAAGATGATGACTGTTATTGATGGTCAGCCTGAAAAAATATCGGTTACGCCAAGCAACTTCAGGGTCCCTTCCAAATCGGACCAGATCAGGACTTTTATCAAGCGAAATGTTATCCGCAAGTTTGCCGACACACAATATATGACCATAAACCTCCTTGAGGCTCCCTTCCTGGCATTGATCCTTGCTTTTATCTCAAAATTCAGTGAAAACGGCACATATTTGTTTTCCACTAACAAAAATTACCCGGTTTTCCTGTTCATGTCAATAATTGTTGCTCTCTTCATCGGCCTTACTGTAAGCGCAGAAGAAATATTCAGGGACAGGAAAATAAGTGAACGGGAAAAATTCCTTGACCTGAGCAGATCGAGTTATCTGTTGTCAAAGATCACTTTCCTTTTTGTGCTCTCTGCAATCCAGTCACTGTCATTTGTTATCGTTGCCGATGCAATTCTTGAAGTGAGAGGGATGCTGTTTCAGCAATGGCTGATACTTTTTTCAACAGCGTGTTTCGGCAACCTTGTAGGACTGAACATATCAGCAGGTATGAGGACAGCTGTAAGTATTTACATTCTGATACCACTGATACTTGTTCCGCAATTACTGCTTGGCGGAGCGATGATCAAATTTGATGATCTGCATAAATCATTAACCAGGAAAATATATGTACCTGTAATAGGTGATATAATGGCAACACGCTGGGCATATGAAGCCATAAGCGTTGAACAGTTCAAAAGCAATAAGTTTCAAAAGCCATTCTTTAACTATGATATGGAAATAAGCCAGAACGACTGGTTTGCTTCTTTTCTGATACCAACCCTCAGGGTAAAAGTCAATGAATGCATGGTTGCTGGCAAAAATCCCGATTACAGGGAATATATAGAAGACAATTTCATAAAGATCAATTACCATTTCCGGGAACTTTCTGAGATTTCAGGTATTAAACCGGGAGACTGGTTCAATAGCATGAATTATTCAAAATTCAATGACATAATAGGCGATGATGCCAAGCTATATCTCGACAGCCTGAAAGTTGTTCTAAGGCTTAAAAGCAAGGATATATCACTTAAGCGGGATTCTTTGTACACTTTGAAGACGGAGAAGACGGGCTATGAAGAGTTTGTCAGGACAAGGGAGAGGGATTATAATGAAAGCCTGGCAGATATCGTGCTTAGCAGGCTCACTACAAATAAAATATATGAAACTGACACCAGATTGATCCAGAAAGCCGATCCGGTCTTTATGAAACCGGGGTCAAAATACGGACGCGCACATTTTTTTGCACCATATAAAATGCTGGGAAATCTTAAAATCGGAACAATGGCATTTAATGTTGCAGCGATCTGGATCATGACACTTTTGCTATTTGTGGCATTATATTATAATGTTCTCAAACGTTTCATCCTGTTCCTTGAAAAACAGCAATTGCCATTCTGGAGAAAATTCGGGAGGGACCTTCTTCAGATCTGAAAAATGATTAAACCAAAGAAAAATCTTGGGCAGCATTTCCTTAAAGACAGGGAAATTGCTGCAAGAATAGCCGGTACTCTGACAGGCTCAGGGTATGACTCCGTGCTTGAAATAGGTCCCGGAACAGGAATCCTGACAGGCTACCTTATAGAACGACACTTTCCTGACTTCAGGGTTATTGAAATAGATAATGAATCGGTTTATTACCTGAAAAGAGACTTCCCGGGTCTTAAAAACATTATCAGAGGAGATTTTCTTGTTATGGATATTGACGAATATTTTCACGATAAGCTGGCCATAATAGGAAACTTCCCTTATAATATTTCATCCCAGATACTTTTCAAGGTGCTTGATCACAAGGATAAAATCATCGAGGTGTGCGGAATGCTTCAAAAAGAGGTGGCTGAACGTATTTGTTCTTCACCGGGGTCTAGAACATACGGTATAATGAGTGTCCTTCTGCAGGCTTTCTATATAACTGAATACCTGTTCACAGTACCGGAGCATGTTTTTTCACCTCCCCCGAAAGTGAAGTCAGGAGTGATAAGATTAAGAAGGAACCAGGTAACCAGTCTCGGATGTGATGAATCTCTTTTTCTACGGGTGGTCAAAAGCAGCTTTAACCAAAGGAGAAAAACCCTGAGGAATTCAGTAAAAGCTGTTTTCAGATTGAAAAGAGAAGATTACAGGGATTTCGGATTAAGACCTGAACAGTTGTCGGTAAGCCAGTTTATTGAGATGACAAACTGGATTGACGAAAACAGGATACTATCCGAATGAGTAACCTATTGCTTCAACAGGATTCATCCGCGCAGCTGCATATGCCGGAGCATATCCTGCAATGATCCCTATTACTCCCGATATTACCACTGCAAGAATAGTATTTGCCAGGGTAAGATGCATGTTCAGCTCCCAGAGGTAGTTTATAACTAGCGTGGCAAAAAAGATCATTACAACTCCAAGCAATCCTCCAACTATAGAAAGAATTACAGATTCGGTCAGGAATTGCTGAAGAATAAAAAACTGTTTAGCTCCCAGTGCCTTCTGGATACCGATCACGTTTGTCCTCTCTCTTACTGAGACAAACATGATGTTTGCTATTCCGAAGCCTCCGACGAGTATCGCAAATCCGCCGATTATCCATCCTCCTATATTTATGCCTGCAAAGACAGCATCGAATCCCTGCGTAAGCATGCTCGCCCGATTGACCGAGAAATTTGACTCTTCTCCGGGATGCAGTCTGCGGGCGGCTCTCAGTATCATTGTAACCTCCTCGCTCAGCTCCTCAACAAAAACATTTTCTTTACCCTTGATCATTATATTGGATCCGAGGAAAGGATTTCGCATATTGATAAAGGTCCTCGCATAATTTATCGGTACAAGTGTCATCTCATCCATGCCGCTGTCGCTTATTCCTCCCTTGCCTTCCTTCCTGAATACTCCAATTACATTGGTTTTATGACCTGCAATAATGATCTGTTTGCCAACAGGACTGGTATCTTCAAAGAATCTGTCTGCAACCTCATATCCAATTATTGCTACATTCTTCCCGGCGGATGACTCTTCCGGAGAGAAATACCTGCCTTCCTCTATTTCAAATGATCTCAGGTCTTCAAATTCATGGGTGGTTGCCCAAATATATGCATTGTCCGCCTGGATTTTCCTGTAGCGGACTGATTTTGGTTCAATGACTGAAAAACAGGCAGCTTCAATCCTGGTAGACCTCTTTATTAATGCCTCATAATCCTTCAGCGATACTACAGGCCATTTAATTATATTCCAGTATTCCAGGTTGGGATCAAAAGACCACGGAAATTTCTGTACATAAATGACATTCTCTCCCAGGGTTGCAATAGAATCACGGATCGCTTTTTCCATCCAGTCGAGAACCGTAAATACGGAAATGATCGAAAATATTCCGATGGTTATCCCGAAAAGAGACAAGAATGTTCTTAACTTGTTAATAGCAAATGAATTAACAGAAAACAAAAAGCCTTCTCTGAATAATCTTAAGAATACCTTCATTCTTCCGGAAATTTATTGAAGTCCAAAGATAATAAAAAAGAGATGTAGGTGGTTAATTTATTCTTAATTGCATAAATACAGATAATCATAACTTTTATTTATTGAGGATAATAAAAAAATATATATTTTTAATCGCCCTATTAAAAGAGGTCTGACCATCATAATTATCAGAAAATGAGTGATAAAAAAATCAAAAACGCTTTAGTCTCCGTATTTTATAAAGAAGGACTGGATGATATAATCAGGGCACTTCATAACCTGGATATAAAAATATGTTCAACTGGCGGCACCTTCAGCTTTATAAAAGACCTTGGTGTTCCGGCAGAAAAAGTAGAAGATATTACAACTTATCCGTCTATTCTCGGCGGAAGGGTTAAAACGCTGCACCCTTCAGTTTTCGGAGGCATCCTGGCACGCAGGGAGAATCCTGAAGATATGGAGCAGATGAAAAAATACAGTATCTCCGAAATCGACCTGGTAATTGTGGATCTCTACCCGTTTGAACAGACTGTTGAAAATTCCACTGATGAATCTGAAATAGTTGAAAAAATCGATATCGGCGGGATATCGCTGATAAGGGCTGCAGCAAAAAATTACAACGATGTACTGGTAGTATCAGGGAGAGAACAATATCCTGCACTACTGAAACTGCTTAAAGAGAAGAAAGGCATCACAACGCTCCGGGAAAGAAAACTATATGCTGCCGAAGCCTTTAAAACCTCATCGAACTACGATACCGCGATCTTCAGGTATTTCAACAGGGACGCGGGATTGCAGGTTTTCAGGGAGAGCATCAATAAATCATATCCTCTCAGGTATGGAGAAAATCCCCACCAGAAAGGGATATTCTTCGGCGATCCTGACCTGATATTTGAAAAGCTCCACGGGAAGGAAATTTCATACAATAATCTCCTCGATATCGAATCGGCTCTTAACCTTATTGATGATTTCACTGAAACAACGGTTGTAATTATCAAGCATAACAATGCATGCGGAGCAGCGTCGAGGAGAAGTATTCTTGAGGCCTGGAAAGCAGCTCTGGCATGTGATCCTGTATCAGCATTCGGCGGAATAATTGCATCAAACAGAACAATTGATGAGACAGCAGCAGCTGAAATGGATAAGATATTCTCTGAAGTTGTAATAGCACCGCAATATTCTGAACAGGCTCTCGAAATACTTAAACAGAAAAAGAACAGAATAATTCTGAAACGCAATAATGTTGAGAAGAGCTTCTATACCTTCAGGTCTCTGCTTAACGGTGTTCTATGGCAGGAGAGGGATAACAGCACGCAGTCGGCAGCAGATATGAAACCTGTTACGATCAGAGTTCCGGAACCTTCTGAGTTCAATGATCTTGTCTTTGCAAATAAAATTGTCAAGCACAGTAAATCAAATACAATCGTTCTTGCTAAAGGTGACCAGCTGTGCGCAAGCGGCATCGGCCAGACATCACGAGTTGACGCCCTGAAACAGGCAATAGAAAAGGCAAAAACTTTCGGATTCAACCTTAAGGGTGCCGTTATGGCATCAGACGCATTTTTCCCTTTTGCTGATTGTGTGGAAATAGCGCATAAAGCAGGGATTACGGCTGTCGTTCAACCGGGAGGATCGGTACGTGACCAGGAATCTATTGATTACTGTTCATCAAACGGGATTGCAATGGTATTCACAGGAATAAGACATTTTAAACACTAACTTTAAATAATTTTCTCATTATATGGGACTCTTTTCATTTTTGACTCAGGAGATTGCTATTGATCTCGGGACGGCGAATACTATAATCATTCACAATGACAAGATTGTCGTTGATGAACCTTCTATAGTGGCAATAGATAAAAATACAGGGAAGCTGATAGCAATAGGAGAGGCAGCAAGGCAGATGCACGGGAAGACACATGAGAATATAAAAACTGTCAGGCCAATGAAGGATGGAGTGATAGCTGATTTCAATGCTGCCGAACTGATGATCAGGGGTATGATAAAAATGATAAACAGAGGTCCGCGTCTTTTTTCACCATCCCTGAAAATGGTTGTGTGTATCCCGTCAGGAAGCACGGAAGTTGAGATACGTGCTGTACGCGACTCCTCAGAGCATGCCGGAGGGAGGGATGTTTACATGATATATGAACCGATGGCTGCTGCCATTGGAATAGGACTTGATGTCGAAGCTCCTGA
>CAYWEQ010000038.1:0-18714 GCA_964457185.1 uncultured Rikenellaceae bacterium | reverse complement strand
ATATTTTCAGTCTTTGAAAAGGTGTTTTTTCCTGAATTCTTTCAGCAGCTCTTCTTCAGATTCATTCTTTCTGACACCTTCAAAAATTAATTCAATCAGCTTTTCAATGGTTTTGTCGCTGAAGCCTGCCTCAATGGCAAATTTTCTGATCATTTTTAACTCGCTTTCTTTGACTACCTCATCAGCAAGTATCATCTGGGCAACCTGAAAAAGATGTTCGAATTTTTCGTCGAGGCTGTAGGGAGGGTGATAGTGATGACCTCTCTGGGCATGTATCAGGCTGTCAATTTCAGGATCGGTGAGTCCGAATTTCCTGCCCTCCTTATGAAGAAGCGTGATCTCTTCCCTGCTGACTGTCTTATCGGTCCTTGAAATCTGTACAAGATGAATAAAGGCCTCCTTATTCACTCTTTTCCCCTGATGGGTTATAAAATCTGAGAAGTTCATGTTACTGCAATTGATAGATTTATATCTGTCCGGATTCCTGGTCTAAAATTATAAAAATAATACCAGTTTTATCTATTATTCAATTTATTTATAGGTTAGTTCCCTGATCTTAAAGCGGCGGTTCTTTCAATCCAGAATTCATTAAAACTCCTTACCGGATCTTCACAGAGATAAACTGTAGTACCATATTCCCTTGCATCAGGATCAGATATACTACCCACTTTAATGACCCTGGCAAAAAGCTGTTTAACATCATCCTCCGGCTCTTCATCATTAATATAGATAATGGATTTAATATCAGGATCAAACTGCTCAGGGAACCAGTACATGAAACTTTCATGAAAACTAATCGCCTCAGGCAATCCGTATTTTTTACCAATAACTGTTATTGCTCCTGCCTGACCATAGTTTTCGCAATAGATGAAGCAGGCTTTTTTATCTTCAATCATCTGCCAAGCTTTGTCAGTAATGGCAGTAAGTTCTTCCCACCCCAGCATATCGGCATAATCCTGTGGCAATGAATGTATTGTACCGTCCTCAAACCTGCGGCCCGGAGTTACCCCGTATTTGTCCTCAAGGTTCTTAAAGTACCTTACAAGCTTATCAGTCTTATAAAACGGTATGCCAAAAGGTATTGCCGGTATAGTAAGAATTATAAGCATTACAATCAGCAGAATCCGTGCCCACAGTTTCTTCAATAATCTCTCCCATGATACAGCACCTGCTGCAATAAGTAATGGAAACACTCCCTGGGTATAATAGCTTTTCCCCTGTAAAAGCATAAGAATAATTATTATGAGTATGGAAATAATTCCAAGGAACCTGAATTGTCTAACCGATTTGTTGATGAAAAGGAAAATGATCCCTGCTACAGTAAGTACTGAAGCAGCCATTGGAGAAAGGAGCTGGTCGATCAGAAAACCGGTTTTATCGACATTTACCAGCTGCGTCCGCACAAGTTCCGAAAAATGATTGATGACTGGCAAGCCATTGGCTATCTGCCATATTATGTTAGGAAGAAAGATCACTGTTCCCGCCAGGATGCCGGTCCAGAATTTCCTGTTTCTGAAAATATACCTGTATTGAGTGAAAGGAATAATGATAAGAAATGAGAAGAAAAGCAATCCTGTCAGATATTTATTCAATAATGCCACACCGGCTGTTATCCCAAAAAGTATCAGGTACCTGTCTGATTGAGTGTTTATGTATTTAATTACCAGGTAAAAAGAGAGCGTCCAGAATATGAGGTCGATATGCACAGGCTGGTATAATATAAAGGTTCTGAGACCAAATCCGGAAATGATTATCCCTGCACCTGCAAGGATCCTGGAAAAGTTTGACCCGCCCAGCTCTTTTGCCAGAGATGAAATAAGAAAAATCATCACTCCTCCCAGCAATGCCGGAAAGATCCTTACCGCAAACAGGGAATAACCAAATATGTTCTGCATCAGCCATGCTATCCATCCTATAAGCGGGGGCACAGTTGCATATCCAAATCCCGGGTGGAGGCCGAGAGAAAAATATAATAACTCATCCCTTTGAAATTCAAGATTATATGAAGCTGCAAGGTGCAGAATTACATTAAACAGCGCCAGTGCTGTCAATGCCAGGACCACTCCGTTTTGTTTAATATATGTTTTCACTTCCATCAAATAAATTATATTGTAACCATCGGAAAGTTATGAAAAGAAAATAAATTGTGTTAACTGATAAGAAACAGAATCTTTGATTACGGAATAAAATGAGGCTGATAAATGTCAAATAATTTTAGCTTTGCTATATGAATTTTATCTTTTATGCCATGGAAAGAAAGTTTGTAACGGTTGTTATTTTATGGATGACCCTGGTCATGCATCTAAATTTATCGCCTGCTTCAGCCCAGGCTTTAAATTCAAATCCTGCCCTTGACGAAAAAGTAAAAAAGTTTCTGAACGATCATTCACGAAGGTGGTACGATATGAACATACCGCTGGCTGACGGACAGCTTCTTTATGATATTATAATTAAGAACAATTATAAAAGCGCTCTTGAGATCGGCACATCAACAGGACATTCAGGTATCTGGATCGCATGGGCATTAAGCAAAACGGGCGGTAAGCTCATCACCATTGAAATTGATGAGGGAAGGCACAGGGAAGCCCTGCAGAACTTCAAAGATGCAGGCCTTTCGGAATATATTGATGCCAGACTGGCTGATGCCCATAAGCTGGTGAAGGAACTGAAGGGACCATTTGATTTTGTTTTCAGCGATGCTGATAAGGAGTGGTATAAAAACTATTTCATTGATGTTGATCCGAAGCTTAAAACGGGAGGTTGCTTCACAGCCCACAATGTTTATGATAGCGGCCGCGGATACAGAGGTTATGGAGGACAGGCGGTTTTCCTGGAATATGTAAGAAGTTTGCCGAACTATGAGACTTCCGTGAATTCCAGCGGGGGCGGCGTTTCGATCAGCTATAAAAAATCAGATAAATAATCCTGTTCATTTATGGCTGAAGAAAAACTGCAAAGGAAGCTTGGCCTTTTCCCTTCCACCAATATTGTCATAGCCAATATGATAGGCGCAGGGATATTCACCACATCCGGACTGCTGATGTTGGGTTTGAATGATCCGCTTCTTATGGTCGCGTTATGGTTTGTCGGAGGAATTATTGCCCTGTGCGGTGCATTATCCTACGGAGAACTTGGTGCTGCGATGCCCGGCGCTGGCGGAGAATATCTCTTTCTGACAAAGCTTTTTCACCCGCTCTTCGGGTTCCTCAGCGGATGGGTATCGTTTATTGTCGGATTCTCAGCACCTATTGCCGCGTCAGCAATGGGATTCAGCGAATACTTTCTGAGGGCTCTGCCTGCTCTTCCTGAGTGGCTGTCAAATGCCGGAATAATGAATGTAAAAATGACGGGCAAGCTTATCTCGATAAGCGTAATCCTGATTTTCACATTTATACATTACCGCGGTATAAAAACAGGCGCCAGGATCCAGAATGTCCTTACAGTGCTTAAGGTTCTCCTGATTGTGGTGCTTATTTTCGCCGGATTATTGTCAGGGAAGGGCGATATTGGAAATTTCAGCAGGGATAGTATTTCCGGTAACGGATTTGCAGGATGGAAAACCATTGGCCTCTCGCTGATGTGGATTATGTTTGCCTACAGCGGATGGAATGCTTCAACCTATCTTGGAGCCGAAATAAAAAATCCTTCAAAAACACTTCCCCGTTCATTGATCTATGGTACCGGAATAGTGATACTGCTCTACCTTGCCCTGAATATTCTTTATGTCTATGGCATTAATCCCGAAGAGATGAAAGGAGTGATTTCAGTCGGCGGACTTGCAATGGGAAATCTTTTCGGCAAATCAGCTGAGGTGCTTTTCTCATTGCTCATCGCATTTGCACTTTTCTCATCACTGAGCGCATTCATTATTCTTGGTCCGAGAGTATACTATTCGATGGCAAAAGACGGGCTCTTCTTCAAATCAGTCGCAAAGATCCATCCGAAATTCCAGGTTCCGGCCAATTCCATCATCCTTCAGGCTCTTATTGCGGTGATCCTTGTACTTTCAGGATCATTTGAGCAGGTGCTTACCTACATGGGATTCTCACTGGGGATATTTCCAATCCTTACGGTTATCGGGGTCTGGAAGCTGAGAAAAAATAATCCGGAAGCTTTACGCTTAAAAGGATTTCCGGTACCACAAATAATTTATGTTGCCGCGGGTGTCCTTATTCTTGTTCTTTCATTCCTGGAAAGGCCTCTGGAATCATCAATAGCGTTGCTTACGGTCCTTATTGGTATTCCGGCTTACATGATTTTTAAAAAGAATGCAACAGGCTGATTCTGAAACAATAAGATTTTGGTTTATTTATTCTTTGAGCCTCCGGCAGCAAACGACAGTGTGACACCAAACCTGTATGGGCCCATTATGTGGCTCTGATAATCGGTAATATCCCATTGGTCGTAGAACAATCCTTCTATGGTATACTCGGCAACCGGTGAGGCAAGGTCCGCAAAAGCAGTAATTATTATATCATTTGTTATTTCGAAATCAACTCCCCCAAGGTAGGTCAGACCAAAGATATAATCCCTGTCGCCACCATATGTTTTATCCTTTTCCGGATTAAAATAATTTGCTTCCCATTCATAAAATCCAAACGCCAGACCTACCCATGGCTGCACTTTTTTATCCGTAAATGCATACTTTCCCCCAAGCCGGAAGCCGGTTGCCTGCATATCAAAATGAACATCTGTCGGAAGATCATGAACATACAATATCTGTGGCGCCCCGGGTTCGTCCCAGTGTGTTGCACTTTCAGCAACTGTCCAGATCGACTGGACATCAGTCCCCTGGCTGGCAAGAAAAATATTATAATTGTATGTGTTAAAATCAAATAAAAGGCTGAAGTTTCCTGCAATTCTTCTTTGTATTGTCAGACCCAGTCCATAACTTTTTTTGATGGGCTGGCCGCCGTTGGTAAGAGCTGTTGAAGGAGCCATGCCTCTAGGCAAAATCAGGTTAAAACCTATCAAGGTCTTATTCTTTTTTACCTCCACTTCCTGTCCTGAAAGAATACTGATGAGCATAAAAGCCATCAGGATCACTGAAAAAGTTCTTTTCATAAATCTTTAATATTTGTTACTGATAAAAATTCTATACACATCTCATGCAATTCGCTCAAGAGATGTTCCATCACCACCACCAAAAAAACAGTGATCGCATTTCGTGTATTATAAACAAAGAAAAAGTGATTTTATTATATTTTTCATTCAAGATTTGTTATTCCTTTTGCTTTGGCATATTCATCCTGTCCATGTTTGTATCATTATCAGGTTTAGATTCGTCCGGCATAAGCATCCCCGGCATTGCAGAAGGTTCCCCGTCCCGGGGATTCATCATGCTTGGTTTCCCTGCAAGCTGTGCTGCTGCATCAACACTGAAAGTCCCGCTTGTTACTATTTCTTCGCCTTCAAAAAGACCGTCAGTAACAACATAGTTCTCTCCAAGCATCGGACCCAGTCCAATTTCCCGAATTTTAAATATTGGTTCATCTGTCCCCTTATCTTTAACATACACTATGGAACGCTTGCCTGTCCACAGCACCGCAGATTTCGGTATGATCAGGTTATTTCGGTATTCGCTGAGATTAGCTGTTACAATACCTGTTGCAAACATTTCAGGTTTCAGTCTGCCAGATTGATTCCCTGTTTCAATCCTTACCTTAGCCACTCTTGTAACAGGGTCAATTACAGGATCAATAAAAACAATACTGCCTGAATACTTTGTCCCCGGCAATGCCTGAAGAGTGAATGTGACTTTTGCACCTTTGCTTAAAAATGGCAGATCACTTTCATAGGCATCAAATACTACCCAGACTTTTGAGAGGTCGGCAACTTTAAACAGAGTGGTGCCCCGAGCGACATAATCGCCGGTGTTTACCAGTTTCGATGCAACAATTCCACTTGTATTTGAAACAACTTCGACAGTGGTCTGGGCACTACCCGCCCTTTCGATCGTTTCAATCTGATCATCCGTGAGTTTCCATTGACGCAGCTTTTCTTTTGCTGCTTCATAAATAGCCGCCTGAGATTGTTTTGTTCTGGCGGCCTCAAGCAGCTCCTGCTGTGCTGTGATAAGTTCAGGAGAATAGATCCGCGCAAGTACCTGTCCTTTCCTGACCGATTCGCCGGTAAAATTAACGTAAAGTTGTTCTATCCGGCCGGAAACATGCGCTGCCTGACTTTGTAACAATCTTTCATCGGCCTGTACTTTACCATAGAGACGGACCTCTTTGACAGGTTTTTGTTTAGTGACTACCGATGTCAGAACATTTGCCAGCTGAGCAGCCTCTTTGCTAAGATGAATCGCATCAGGATCTACAGATGAGGTGTCGCTTTGAGCAAGAGGAATCAGGTTCATGCCGCATATGGGGCATTTACCTGGTTGTTCCATCCTGATCTGCGGGTGCATTGCACATGTCCATATAGTACCCTGGACAACTTCTGTTGAATGATCGTATTTCTCTTCGCTTTTTTTCGAAGGATTGAAAATCAACCATCCGATAAAAACACCAGATATCAGTAAAATGCTATAATTCACATATTTATAAGAGAATATTTTAAAATGTCTTAATTTTTTCATTGTATTTCAGATTTATTGTACCTGTGAAAATGCCATTAATCGTTTAAGCCATGCCACAGCCGTATTGAAATCAGCAACTGCTTCGACCTGCTTAAGTTCATAATCGAGTGTCTGCTGCTGCACCCGCAGTACCTCTGTAAGTTCAACAGATGATGCTGAGAAGCTTTTCAGTATAAGATCAAGAGATCTTGAAGCCAGATTATATTGTTTTTCATATAGTTTTACCCTGCGCTGTGCATCCTGATACAGCTGAACCGCATGATAGTACTCTGTTTGCAGTGAATTTACGGTGGCCTTATACTTTTGATCTGCCGAGGCACCAAGCAGTTCTGCTTCAGCTTGCATTGCTTTATATTTTTTACGATAAACCGGTAAAGTAACGGTTACCATGGGCATTATCATGTCTTTACCATTCATTGCAGATGCCGACATCCCGCTCTTGCTGATAAGTGAATAGTCCAGACCCAGACCAACCATTGGATAGCTCATCCCGGCAACCTTTTTCTCCTGTGCTGAATAAGACTGCTTTTCAAGTTCAAGCATGCTCAGCATGGGATTTTTTGCGAGCATACTGTCGGAGACAGCGATCAATGAAATTCCGGAAGAATCAGCTGCCAGATCTTCTCCGGTAAAAACCGGGGAAAGAGGATGCTTGTCCAGGTAACTGTTGAATTGAGCCAGGAGTGTCCTTTCCTGATTTCTCAGAAGTTCAATGCTATTCTCAAGTTCCCCGATCTCTATCTGGATCCCGTACAAATCGGCGAGTCCGGAACTGCCCGATGATGAAGTTCCTCCATCCGTTGAAGGAGCTGCTTTGAACTTTACAAGAGCAAGCTCTTCAATTGATTTAAGTATCACAAGGTTGTTTTCCGAAATACTGATTTCCTCCCGGACTTTATATAAATCGTACCATGTACGCTGTACATCATAAAAAACCTGCAATTTGGCATCGCGGAAAAGTTCAAACTTCGCATTTGCCATCAGGCTCATTTCGTCTCTGGCATGCTTCAGAACACCGAACCATGGAAACATCTGCATTAATCTTATATCTGCGGCCTGATTTCCGTTGACCAGTTCCATAGGTTTCAGAAATACACCAAGACTTAATTCAGGATCAGACAGACTGCCAACCTGCGGTACTTTCTTTAATGCTGCCTGATATTCAGTGAATCTTTGCTGAATTGTTGGATTGTTTTTTGCTGCAATTTCGAGATATTGAAGAAGCGAATCAGGAAATTGCTGGCTGTTGCCGGCAATCCAGCTACCAAGTGCAATAAATATAACCAGTAGTTTTTTATACGCTTTCGTTTTCATCTTCCGGTTAGTTATTAATTGTTTGAACAGCCGCTTTCTGTTTATGATTTACACCTCTTTCCCGCCACATTGCCTGAAACAGGGGGACAACAAAAACTGTCATTACCTGTATTATCATTCCGCCAAAAGCCGGGATGGCCATGGGAACCATTATATCAGCTCCTTTTCCGGTGGATGAAAGAACGGGAAGGAGGGCAATTATTGCCACAGCGGTAGTCATCATTGCCGGGCGCACACGTTTCTTGCCGGCAATGACAACTGCCTCACGTACATCATTAACGGTAGCAGGTTTCTTATCCTGAAATACCTGGTGGATATAGGTACCCATTATCACGCCGTCGTTGGTTGCAATACCAAAAAGAGCTATGAATCCAACCCAGACTGCTACGCTGAGGTTGATGGTGTGCATCTGGAACATATCTCGAAGGTTCATGCCTGCAACTGAAAAATTCATGAACCAATCCTGTCCGTACAGCCAGAGCATTATGAAACCGCCTGAGAAAGCTACGAAAACACCTGAGAAATGAATGAATGATGCAGTAACAGTGCGGAACTGAAAATACAACAGGAGCAGGATCAGTAATAAGCTAAGAGGAATAACTATTGCCAGTCTTCGAGTAGCTCTTATCTGGTTTTCATAATTTCCTGCAAATTTGTAACTGACTCCGGGAGGCAATGTTATCTCTCCCGAATCAATTTTCACCTTTAAGATTCTGCCTGCTTCCTCAACAACATCAACTTCAGCTTTCCCTTCCATTTTATCAAAAATTACAAAGCCTGTAAGGAAAGTATCTTCACTTCTAATCATCTGTGCACCGCGTGTATAATTAATATCCGCAATTTCTCCCAGCGGTATCTGGACGTCATTCATTGCAGGTATCAGGATACGCTTTAAATCTTCAGGATTGTCGCGTAATTCCCGTGCATACCTTACCCTTAACGGGAACCTCTCACGGCCCTCAACAGAGGTTGAAAGTGTCATACCTCCTACAGCAACCTGAAGTATCTCCTGTACATCACCGACAGTCATTCCGTAACGTGCCATTGCTTCACGGTCAAGTTTTATTTCAAGGTAGGGGGCACCCACTGCACGGTCGTAGAAAACTGAAGAGACCTTTATTGAAGGAACATCTTTCAAAGCTCTTTCAAAAAGCATTCCTGCCTGTTCGATTGCATTAAGATCCGGACCAAATACTTTTAAGCCCATAGGAGCTCGCATTCCTGTGGAAAGCATTACCAGACGGGTCTCAATCGGCTGTAATTTAGGTGCAGAGGTCAATCCCGGGATATCGGTCACTTTTACGATTTCATTCCAGATATCCAATGGTTTTTTTATCTGAGGCCGCCATTGACGAAAATATTCTCCTTTACTATCCGGAACAAGGCTGTCAGCAGGGATAACTCTGAAAGCCTGCAGATGAGGATTATATTTTGAATTGTCCTTCAGGATGTAATTGCCTTTTTTGTCCACCTTAAACTGCATGCGGTGGCCGTTTTCATCGAGTATATACTCTGAACGGTAGTTGATAGTATTTTCGAACATCTGGACTGGCGCGGGGTCAAGCGCTGAATTTACACGACCCCATTTGCCGACGGCAATTTCGACTTCAGGTATGGATGAAAGACGCTTATCGAGTGTTTTGATGTATTCAAGGTTCTTTTCAATTCCCGAATGTGGCATGCTGGTTGGCATAAGAAGAAATGAACCCTCGTTGAGCGATGGCATAAATTCCTTGCCGGTACCGGGGAATGTTTTAATCGCACCCTGCCATACTGAGGTCTGACGAAAATTTTTCCAGCCGGTTTTTTCAGCTCCTTTTGCGATGAACCCGAAAACCTTATCCGTGCCCTGCCACGCCAGCAGACCAAAAAGCAAAGTAAAGGCAGGGATCATCAGAAACTTCCATTTATTAAGCAAGGCCCAGCGAAGAATTTTTTCATAGAAATGCACCATCGTCATTAAAGCAAGCAGAATGACTGTTATTATTCCTGTAACAAAAAGGAAGTTGACAAATTCACTGTTGTGGGCACCCAGGGGCAACCACTCTTTGGAGAGGTACCAGGTGGCAAACAGAACTGTGATAAATATGTTTATATAATTCGTAAACTTTTTGTGTTTTTCCGGCCATCTTCCATCAAGCAGATTATTTATTCCCACGGCTGTTATAGCCAGTGCAGGCAGCACATGCCAGAAGATAGCAATAAATAAACCTGCAGCAATGAGAAACCCATTCCACAATCTCCTGATTCTTTTCCTGTCGAACGAGATGTTAAATAAAATATGGACCAGAGTAGGCAGAACGACTATTCCAAGGATAAATGCTGAAAGAAGTGCAAATGTTTTAGTAAAAGCAAGAGGATGAAATAGTTTTCCTTCCTGGGCCTGCATGGCAAATACAGGAAGGAAGCTTACAATTGTAGTAGCTATTGAAGTTACCACCGCTGCTCTTACTTCTGTTGTTGCCTGGTAAATTACCTGCATTAATTTTTTACCTCTTATTCTATGATTTTCAGGCATTTCGAGATGTCGGAGAATGTTCTCCACATCAACAATTCCAATATCGACCATAACCCCGATAGCTATAGCGATACCTGACAGAGCCACAATATTGGCATCTACGCCGAAAAAACGCATCAGTATAAAGGTCATCAATACACCAATCGGCAACAGGCCAGCCACAATCAATGAAGCCCTGAGGTTCATCACCAGGATAATAATCACAATTATACTTATGAGAATCTCATGTGAAAGGGCTGATTCGAGTGTTCCTATTGTTTCTTTGATCAGTCCTGTCCTGTCATAAAAAGGTACTATTGTCACCTTTGAAACAGAACCATCAGGCAATATTTTTTGAGGCAATCCGGCTTCTATTTCCTTAATCTTGCTTTTTACATTATTAATTACCTCCAAAGGGTTTGAGCCGTACCGTGCGACAACTACCGCACCGACAGCTTCTGAACCGTCTTTATCAAGTCCGCCACGGCGTGTAGCCGGACCAAAAGTGACCTGAGCCACATCTTTGATCCGGACCGGAACATTATTACGAACTGAGACAACAGATAACTCAAGATCATTAAGACTTTTAATATATCCCAGTCCGCGGATTATGTATTCAACTTTATTTAGCTCAATGGTTTCGGCTCCAATGTCAAGATTGCTTTTCCTGACAGCATTCATGACATCCATGACAGACACATTGTAAGCCTTGAGAGCATCCGGGTTAAGATCGACCTGGTATTCTTTTATGAATCCTCCTGCAGAAGCAACTTCTGAAACGCCTTCGGCAGTGGAAAGGCTGTATTTTACATAAAAATCCTGAATGGTTTTGAGTTCCTGGGGATCCCAGCCGCCATTCGGAGCCCCTGTTTCAGGATTGCGTCCCTCAAGAGTGTACCAGAATATCTGACCAAGCGCAGTTGCATCCGGTCCCAGAGAAGGCTGCACACCTTCAGGCAGCGTTCCGGAGGGAAGGGAGTTAAGTTTTTCAAGAATTCTTGACCGGCTCCAGTAAAATTCAACATTATCCTTAAAAATGATGTAGATGAACGACATCCCGAACATGGAGGTGCTCCTTATTGTCTTAACACCGGGAATACCTGTAAGGGCTGAAGTTAAAGGATAAGTTATCTGGTCCTGGATATCCTGAGGTGAACGACCCATCCATTCAGTTGCAACAATCTGCTGGTTTTCACCAATATCAGGAATGGCATCTACAGGCACAGGATCTCTGGGTAGTAGTCTGGATTTCAGATTGAACGGCATGGTTACTAATCCCATGATCACAATAGCAATCAGGAAGATATAAGTTATGAGCCTGTTTTCCAGGAAATATCTTACTAACCGGTTAAACATCAGACTGTATGCTATTATTGTTTTTCAACCAGGGCCATGCCGCATTTGGGACAATCCCCCGGCTTATCACTGACAACCTCAGGATGCATCGGGCAGGTGTATTGAACCTTTGACACCTCCTTAGGTGTTGGTTGTTTTTCTTTTGATGAACTGTTTCCACATGAGTTGAACATTAAACCTGCAAGCAGAACAAAACTAATAATTATAAGACTCTTTTTCATTGTTTTAAGTATTAAATTTTAAATTACCAATTGATTAACTGCAATAACGATTAATACAAATGAAAAGCTTTCCTCATTTGTAAAAGAGGAGAAAATAAGAATATCAGATACGGAAGGCACAAATGCCGGAGAGGTCCACACAGGTGGACATCAGTACTCCTGGTGGTCTTGCTTTGAGAGATAATGATATTAAAGATGATTCCTGGTATAAAGGATACCCTGCAGTGATCGGGAAAATCTTATAATTGTATTGATCAGAGTCAGAGATATCATAAAAAAATGGTTTATAATTGCTGTCGGTCCGGCACAAAGTTACTACATCATCACAACAGCGGGTGGTAATACTGTTCCCGGGGAGGGCCGGCCTCTTTTCCGGACCTTCCATCCCGCAGGAAGCAAGTTTACCTGAAATTGAAATTTTTGAAGCAGCAATCTCTCCTCCGCAATAGTGTGTCGCGACAGTAATAGGTAACATTGTTGACGCCATCAAAAGCACAAGTAATATGGAAAAACCTTTTTTCACTGGATGTATAACAAACAGATAAAGAAAATGTTTTGCCGGTAAGTTAAATTTACCCTCAAAATAATGAAATCTCTTTTCTGATCCATCAGTTTTATAAGTTGTTGCTGTTTAACATGCCATCTCACCCGCATTCTTCATGGCTGAGAGAAGGTTATAGGCTCCTTTTATGACAACTTTTGCAGAACTGATATCAAATCCATCGGGTAAGGATATTCGTGTATATCCTGATGATGAGACTCCCTTTTTTACTTCAATGATGCGATACTCAGTGAATGGTTTTCCCTCTTCTTCCTTTTCCTTGTCAAAGACAAAGATATAATCCTTGTCATCGAAACTTACTATTGCCTCTGAAGGAAGTGCGGTGACTGTTAAATCGGATTCTTCAATCAGCGCATTTACATACATTCCCGGTAAAACATTTTTACAGGAGCTTGTTACTGTTCCGTAAACGCTGAATGTCTTATCCTCGCTCACTGATTTCCCGGTTTGTGTTATCACAGCCTCATGCTCTTCTGTTTCATTGTTAATGTAGAATTTTATTTTCTGACCGGTGGTTACTTTATCTGCATCCTTTTCGAACAATGTCAGATCAAGGAAAAGCCTGTCGCTGTTTACAATTTCGAAGAGAATGTCAGTCGATGAAACATATTTCCCTATATTGACATTGACAGCTTTCAGATAGCCTTTAATGGGGGAAACCAGGTTGACAGCATTGCTTATATTGTCTTCATTAAGCTGTTCAGGATCAATTCCTATGAGAAACAGCTTTTGTTCCAGTGATTTTACCAGTGCCTTAAGGTTTTTGTACTCAACAGTTACCTGTTGTACATTTTTCTCTGAATACACGTCGTCTTTGTACAGATCTGTATGACGTTTAAATTCTGCTTCTGCATAAACCAGCTTGTTTTTTGCTTCCAGATAATCCTGCTGAATATCGACGAAATCCTGATTTTCTATAACAGCAAGTGTCTGACCTTTCCTGACTGCGTTCCCCGGAAGAAGAGAAGCATTCTTGACAAAACCACCAAGAGGCATACATACGGTTGCCTGATTCTGCGGCGGAACAGATACAATTCCATTTACTTTAAGAGTGTTACTGACTGCACGGATCTCAACTGAGCCGGTCTGAATCCCCGCGAGCTTTATCTGATCTTCACGCATTTCGACAATATCCTCCGGGAGTATTTCAGCCTCTTTATTTTCTGTAACAGGTTTTTTGTCTCCAATAATACAAGAATTTATGGATACAATTAAACCCAGGATGATCATTGATAATTTAGTACTGACTTTATTCATGATATTCATATTTTAAAATATTTTACCTGTTATATATTCAACAGTGATTATAGTCTGGTTGAAATTATTAAGTGCATCAAGATAGTCCTGCCTGATGGCTAATGCCCGGTTAAGAGTCAACACAAAATCGAGGTAATCTAACGCACCGGCTTTATAGCTGCGAGTTGCCTGATCAATTATCAGGTCAGCCTCAGGAACGGCTTGTTTTTCATAATAATTGACACTCGAATAGTATTTATTATACTCATCAATTAATGACTGGTAACTGCCAGTAATTGATCTGGTATAATTTTCAGCATTTGTCCTGGCAATATTTTCAGATATTTTTGCGGCCTTCGCCCTTGATGTATAAGGAATAAACCACAATGGAACAGAAATACCAGCCCGGACACCGGTAAACCGGTCTCCGTTACCGAAATATTGAGGTGCACCATTTACATCCTGGCTTCCGATAATGGTCTGACTGAAATAGCCAATATTAAAATCAGGCAACATTTGACTTTGCTCAATTTTTTTCTGAATCTGAGATATCTCAACTTGTTGCTTTATATAACCCAGATATGGATTCTGAAAAATTGAGATACTATCAGGATCAAGAGCAAAATTAATACGGTGTAACTCCTGAAATGATGGTATCAAGACAGTTTTACTATTAAGTAATACCATAAGTTTACGACTGCTTATAGCGATATCAGAGGTTACCTGGTACAACTGGTTTTTAATTTCAAGGCTTTGAGAACGGGCAGTGATCATTTCCAACCGGTTCGTTTCTCCTGCTTTTGCCCTTAATTCAGCTGCCCTTAAAAAACCTGAATAGAGGCTGTCCTGGTATGATAGCAGTTTCTGTTTTGATATCAAATAAACATACTGCCAGTAAATCTGCTTAACCTGCGTGGCTATTTCAAGTTGAGAAGTCAGATATTCCAATTCACTGCTTTTAATATTTGCATTGGCCAGCTTATATCTGTTAAGATACACCGAGGGGAATGCAAATGATTGAGAAACAGCAAAACTGTTATCATTCGTATATGAGTTGAATTGGCCGTATTCCCCGTCGATAACTGTTTTAGGGAGATCAAGAGCATTACCTTTGAGAGCTTTCTGAACATCTATCAACAACGCTGCTGATTTAACAGAAAGGTTGCTGTCCATCGCCATTTGGATCGCATCATGCAAACTAATGATCCTGGTTTTCTGGCCGTTCACGGTATTGAATGCTGGTGCAGCCACCATAAACAGAATAATAGCTCCAAGTTTTTTAGTCAATCCGCCTTTAAATCTGAATTTAAATCTGGTTGAAGAAAAAAAGATATAAAATACAGGAAGAACGACCAGTGTAAGAAGAGTTGCAGTAATTAGTCCGCCGATTACAACGGTAGCCAGTGGTCTTTGTACTTCTGCACCGGCGGAAGTTGATAAAGCCATTGGCAGGAAACCTAAAGATGCGACAGCGGCGGTCATAATAACGGGGCGCAACCTTGTCCGAAGGCCTTTAAGCACCCGCTCTGTAATGTCTGTAACACCTTCCTTTTCGAGCCTGTTAAACTCGGCAATAAGCACTATACCATTCAGAACTGCAACACCAAACAGGGCAATAAAACCAACCCCCGCCGATATTGAGAAGTTCATGCCCCGCATCCAAAGGGCAAAAATTCCGCCAATGGCTGACATGGGAACCGCTGTGAAGATCAGTAAAGATTGTTTTGCTGAATTAAATGTAAAGTAAAGCAAAACAAATATTAAGAGTAATGCAACAGGAACTGCAACGGCAAGCCTTTTCTGGGCAGCCTCAAGATTCCTGAATTGACCACCATAAGAAATGTAATAACCCGCTGGAAGTTGAATCTTCTGGTCCATCTGAGCTGTTATATCATTTATTACACTTTTGATATCCCGGTTACGGACATTGAACCCTATTGTTATCCTTCGTTTTGTATTTTCCCTGGAAACCTGGGCAGGACCTGATTTAATTGAAATGTCAGCTACCTGGTCAAAAGGGATCTGATATCCGTCAGAAAGGGCAACAGTAAGATTCCTGACATCATCAATGCTCTGTCTGTAATCTTTATCGAGACGGACTACCAATCCGAATCGTTTTTCCTCATCGAATACAACACCTGCCTGACTGCCTGCAAAAGCTGCGCGTAACACCTGATTTACATCTTCAACAGAAAGACCATACTGCGCCAGACGATCCCTGTTGTATTCCACCTGTATTTGAGCAAGACCAGTAACCTTCTCAACATTAATATCCTGGACCCCGTCAATTGTCTGAATAGTTTTTTCAACATCAGTAGCTTTTTCAGACAATATTGACAAATCATCGCCGAATATCTTAATGGCTATATCCTGTTTTGAACCAGTCATTAATTCATTAAACCGCATTGCTATAGGCTGTTGAAATTCAAATTTGACACCTGCCAGCGGAATCAGCTTTTCTTCCATCTTACTTACGAGTTCTTCGCGGGAAGCAGCTGAAACCCATTCGCTTTTATCTTTAAGGGTAATGATATAATCACCTGTTTCCATGGGAGTAGGATCTGTAGGAATCTCCCCTGCTCCTATTTTACAAACCGCATGTTTGATCTCCGGAAAATTTTCAAGTAAAATTTTATTTGCTTTAATAACATTATCCACTGTGTGGGTCAATGATCCTCCCTGAAGAGTTATAACACTTGAAGCGAGGTCACCTTCTTCCAGCTGAGGAATAAATTCACCTCCCAGGCGGCCGAATAACATCAGGCTGAACAGGAACAAGGCGATAGCAGAAACCGAAACCAGAAGTTTTCTTTTCAGTGCAAAAGCAATTACAGGATTAAATCCCTTTCGGATCCAATCCATTAACCGGTCAGAAAAATTTGGTTTATGACTAGTGCTCTTGCTCAGGAAAAGTGCCGATGCCATCGGGACATATGTCAGTGAAAGGATTGCTGCACCAATCAATGCAAAAGTAACTACCTGTGCCATCGGACGGAACATTTTCCCCTCAATGCCTATAAGTGCCATTATCGGAAGATACACTATCAGTATAATTATCTGTCCGAAAGTTGCTGAGTTCATCATTCGTTTTGCAGAATCAAAAACATTTTCATCCATCTGTGCCTGATTCAGTTTCGAAACTCCCGGATGGTGATGTTTGCTCATGGATATCCTGTGAACAACACTCTCGACAATGATTACGGCACCATCAACTATAAGTCCGAAATCAATGGCACCAAGACTCATTAGGTTCCCGGACACTCCAAGAAGGTTCATCATAGAAACAGCAAAAAGCATTGAAAGAGGGATGACCGAAGCTACTATAAATCCGGCCCGCATATTCCCAAGTAATATGACAAGGATGAAAACTACAATCAATGCACCTTCTATCAGGTTTTTTGAAACAGTCCCGATGGCACGTCCCACCAGATCAGAGCGATTAAGAAATGGCTCAATCTTAACTTCCCCGGGCAATGATTTCTGAATTGACTCTATCCGTTTTTCCACATTATCTATCACCTGATGTGCATTTGCACCTTTCAGCATCATCACAACACCTCCGACAGCTTCCGCAGTATCAACAACAAATGCACCATACCTGGTCGCACTGCCAAACTGTACTGATGCAATATCCCTTATCAGGACAGGGACTCCAGAATCTGCGGTTTTGACAACAATCTTTCCAATGTCTTCAAGAGATTTAATCAATCCTATTCCCCTTATAAAATAAGCAGTCGGATTCTTATCAATATAAGCGCTGCCGGTATTTTCATTATTTCTCTCAAGAGCATTAAATATATCGGTCAGTGTCAGGTTCATACCCCGGAGCCTTTCGGGATTCACGGCAATCTCGTACTGCTTCACAAATCCCCCGTAACTGTTAATATCCGCAACACCTGCTGTGCCAAGCATCTCACGACGTATGATCCAATCCTGAATTGTCCTTTGTTCCATTGGATTATACACATCCTCATAACCTTTCTCCACAACCAGCCGGTACTGAAAGATTTCACCCAATCCGGTGGATATAGGAGCCAGTGATATCTGTGCCAGACCTGACGGAATAGACTCTTCGGCTTCCTTCAGACGCTCACTTAGCTGCTGCCGTGCCCAATATACGTTCACACCATCTTTAAATACCACCGTTATTACCGACAATCCTAACCGTGAAATGGATCTGAGTTCAATAATATCAGGGATATTGGCTACGGCAACTTCTATCGGAGCAGTAATAAAACTTTCTACCTCCTGGACTGCCAATGAAGGTGCCAGGGAAATTACCTGAACCTGGTTATTTGTAATATCCGGTATGGCATCAATCGGTAGTTTTGTTAACGAGTAAGTTCCCCATCCGATAAGCGCAAAAATGAATAATCCGACTATGAATTTATTCCTGATCGAGAAGGAGATTATCCGATTTATCATTTTAATTAAATTAATTAATAATCAATATTTTATGTCTTTCATTATATTAAAATAATCATAGAAATTATACCCATCTGCATAATGATAATTACAGGGATTTCTAAAATCCCTTTTATAAAAATGCATTATGTATATTATTAAACCCGGGAAGGAGGTGCTCTTAACAGAAATAACTCAAGAGCATGTGAATCGAAAAGCGGCTTTTGTAAGTCAATGATTATTACACAGGATACCAGTAAATCAACATTAGTTTTTCCAGAAGGGCAGATGATTGGATTCAGGTCATACTGAAGATAAGGAAGAATATTATTAATCCTGGACTTTTCTGAAACCAGATCATTAAATGCATGGCAATGTACCGGAAAACCTGAGTTGTGATTGGATTGATTATCTGAAGCAGGACAATCCTTGTCCTGGTTTGAATAAGAATCAGCTATATGATGATCATGAGGAATAAGCTGATGAGCGCCCAGTATGAGGCCTGCAAGTAAAAGGGGAAAAACAGAAATATATTTAAGTA
>CAYWEQ010000037.1:11772-18919 GCA_964457185.1 uncultured Rikenellaceae bacterium | reverse complement strand
GGTTTAACCTTGAGAAATCCTCCCATGACGATCATATTAAAGATCTTGGGATTGCCCATCTTTCCTGCTTCTTCTGCCGCGTCTACACGGTAAACCGTAATATCTTTCCTTTCAGGATGCCTTGTTATACCGTTGCTGTCATAGATAAGTATGCCTCCCGGTCTGACCGAGCTTTCAAACTTATCGAGCGATTGCTGGTTAAGGATGATCGCAGTGTCGAAATGTCTGACTATGGGTGAGCTAATTCTTTCGCTGCTGAGAATCACAATAACATTGGCTGTGCCGCCCCGCATCTCCGGTCCGTATGACGGCATCCAGCTCACTTCCATCTCCTGCATGATCCCGGAATATGCCATTATTTTGCCCATCGAAAGGACACCCTGTCCCCCGAATCCGGCTATGATTATTTCTTCATTCATGATTTTCAGGATTTTGATAAACTATGCAGGTTGTTCTTCAGGAGTTTTCAGGTCACCGAGGGGATAATATTTAAGCATGTTCTCCTCGAGCCACTTGTTTGCCTGTGTGGGCGTCATTTTCCAGTTTGAGGGGCAGTTGGAAACAATTTCCACGAAGCAGGTACCCTTATTCAGCTTCTGGTACTGAACGGCCTTTCGCATGGCTTTCTTTGTTTTACGTACATTGGCCGGATTATGGACACTCTGTCTGGTAACGTAGTAAGTACCCGGGAGTGTTGCAACTATATCAGTCATTTTCAGCGGATTACCCATCTGGATGACATCTCTTCCGTATGGTGATGTTGATGACTTCATACCAGGAAGGGTTGTCGGGGCCATCTGTCCTCCAGTCATCCCGTAGATCCCGTTGTTAATAAAAATTATCAGGATATTCTCTCCCCTGTTGCACGAATGGATAGTCTCGGCAGTACCTATTGCCGCAAGGTCTCCATCACCCTGGTAGGTAAAAACGAACTTCTCAGGAAGCAGTCTTTTGATTCCTGTTGCAACCGCAGGAGCCCTGCCATGCGCCGCCTCCTGCCAGTCAAGATCCATAAAGTTGTAAAGCAGCACTGAACAGCCTACCGGGCATACGCCGATGGTCTCAGATTGAAGTCCCTCCTCCTCCAGTATTTCCGCAAGTATTCGATGAGCAGTGCCATGACCGCAGCCGGGACAATAGGAAAGTACATTGTCGGTCATAAGCTTACTCTTCTTATAAACCAGGTTCTCAGGTTTAATGATCTCTTTTATTCCGGTAGCTTCAGTCATATTTTAACCTCCTGTGATTTTTGATTTCAGATTTTCCACAACCTCGTCAGGTGCAGTGACGATCCCTCCCATCCTTCCGAAATGATAGACAGGGACTTTCCCGTTTACTGAAAGAAGAACATCCTCCACCATCTGTCCCGCGCTCATTTCGACTGACAGCATCAGTTTCACCCTGTCGGCCAGTTCGTTTAAGCGTTTTACAGGGAACGGGAAAAGCGTTATGGGTCTCAGCAATCCTGCCTTGATTCCCTGGGCACGTGCCAGCTGAACCGATTTCTGGCTGACACGTGCGCTTGTCCCATATGCAACAAGAAGATACTCAGCGTCATCACACTGGAACTCCTCATAGCGCACCTCTTTTCCCCTGATCTCATTGTATTTGGCAACCAGTTTCTGGTTGAATATTTCCTGGGCATTGGGATCAAGGTCGAGAGAAGTAATAATATTCCGTTCTCTGGTGGGAGGTTTTCCTGTGGTTGCCCATTCGGGAACAGTTTTCGATCTCTCCTTCTGAGGACTCAGCCATACTTTTTCCATCATCTGGCCTATGGCTCCGTCTGACAGGATCATTGCCGGGTTGCGGTATTTGAATGCCAGATCAAATGCAAGTTCAACGAAGTCGGCCATTTCCTGTACTGAAGCCGGAGCAAGCACGATCAGGTGGTAATCTCCGTGGCCTCCGCCCTTTGTTGCCTGAAAATAGTCAGATTGTGCCGGTTGAATTGTTCCCAGTCCTGGTCCGCCCCTTACCACGTTGACAATCAGACAGGGCAATTCAGCCCCGGCTATATAGGAGATGCCTTCCTGTTTAAGGCTTATGCCAGGTGAAGAAGAGGATGTCATCACTTTTTTACCGCATGCGGCACCACCATAGACCATGTTTATGGCAGCGACCTCGCTTTCGGCCTGCAGGACAACCATCCCCGTGGTATTTACCGGATTTGCCGTCATGAGATACTCCAGTATTTCACTCTGCGGAGTGATGGGATAGCCGAAATACCCGTCAGCTCCTGCGCGGATCGCAGCTTCTGCAATCGCTTCATTTCCTTTCATCAGTCTCAGTTCCTTTTCCATTGTCATGCTATATTTTTGTTTTATAAACAGTTATCACGCCATCGGGACAAACCATGGCACAACTGGCACAACCAATACACAGATCGGGATTTGCAGGATAGGCATAGAAATAACCTTTATGATTGACTTCCTTTGCCATGGCAATCGTTCCTGTCGGGCACGAGACCATGCACACCTCGCATCCCTTGCATCTGTCAATGTTTACTACTATACTTCCTCTGATCTTTGCCATCTCATTTATATTTTGTTTTAAACTATTGGATGATCTTTCGAAAACTCTTTCAAACGCATCTCCAGATCGCTGAATTGCTTCCTGGGCACCATTGAAACACAAGCTCTGAGTCCTTCATTCCTGTCACTGCCCGTAATATCAAGAGATATTGCGCTTATCCCATAATGAAGAAGCTCTGCGAGCAACTCTCTGCCTTTCATACCCGGGTAGGAAATGGTAAAATAAAAACCGTCTGCAAGGGGCTCGTCAAGATCCCTGTCATATACTATTCTGAAACCGTTAGACGTAAACATCCTTTTCATTATTGCAGCTTTCTCACCATATTCCTTCACATCATCCCTGTACCTGTATTTTCCGTCATTCACGGCTTTCAGGAGTGCTGCCAGTCCGAACTGCGCCGAATGAGAAACACCTGCTGATAAACCGTATAAAGCCCCAAAGATAACCGAATGTCCGAATTTATCCGATGAATAATATCGAAGAAGGTCGGGATAGGAACGATTGAAAAGATGATCGGATATTGCCATCATACCAATGCGCTGACCGGCATAGCTGAAAATCTTCGAGCTGGATATGAGCAGGATATAATCATCGGCATAACGTCCTACTGTCGGCTGGTACGGGGATTCCCCCGGAACGGAATAATCCTTTCTGAAATCCATACCGAAATAAGCCAGGTCCTCAATTATTATAACATCATATTTTCTGCAAAGCTCACCGATAATTGACAACTCTTCCTCATTAAGACATATCCAGGCCGGATTATTCGGATTAGAATAAAGCAGGGATGAGATCTTTCCTGTTTCAATGAATGATTCAAGTTTTGCCCTCAGCTTTTTCCCCCTGTAGTTGTATATATCGAATGAATGATAATCATGTCCAAGCATTTTCACCTGCTGCTTCTGGACCGGGAAGCCCGGATCAAGAAACAGAGTTCCCTCCTTTGTCCTGTCGTTCCTGTTGGCTACCAGGAAGCTAACCATCCCTCCCATCATTGATCCCACTGTAGGTATGCAGCCTTCAGAACTGACATCAAGGTTCAGAAATAACTTTATGAATCTTGATGTCTCCTTTTTCAATGAGGATATACCTGATATATCCGGGTAGACTGCAGCTACTCCTTTTTTCAGGGCAGCAATCTCAGCTTCAATACCAACTGAAGGTGAAGGAAGCCCCGGTACTCCCATTTCCATCCTGATGAATTTTATCCCGGTATCCTTTTCAATCATGTTCACCAGGTGCACAATTTCACGAATAGAAGCGGTACCCGGCGAAGGGAGCCCGTATTTGCGTATCAGATCATTTATTAATTCAGCAGATATTGGTATGTTATTCATATAATATCAAAATCAAAATCTCAGATATTAATTTAAGTGTACTTACCACACTTATTACATTTTTCTTATACTTGCTTCTCGATCCGTATCCTTGCATCGACAACAGTAATTGCTTCCGGGCTGCCAATCAGGGGATTAAGATCCAGCTCCTTGATCTCTGTGGCAAACCTTAACAGGCTTGACAGCCTGACTATTATATTGGCAAATTCCTGTTCATCGATTCCCGGTTTTCCTCTTGTACCTTTTATTATCCTGTAGCTCCTGAGGCTTCGTATCATCGAATTGGCTTCATTCAGGGTAAGCGGCGCAAGTCCTGAAGAGACATCCCCAAGCACTTCAACGAAGATACCTCCGAGACCGCAGAGTATAATATGTCCGAATTTAGGTTCATATTTTGCTCCGATGAAAAGCTCGGTGCCTGTTATCATCTGCTGGAGGAGGACTGCCTTCACACCTTTTATCCTCATCATCCTGTTGAATTCAGCCTGAAGATGGGTTATTGATTTTATATTCAGTGTCACCCCTCCAACGTCTGATTTATGAACAGGACCCACAACCTTAAGAGCAATGGGATATCCTGTCTTTGAGGAGAGTGATACAAGTTCCCGTCTGTTCCTCACAACTGCTTCCCTAACATGAGGAATCTTAGCTGCATCAAGAAGCTGCTGAATTACATCAGGTTCAAGATAGCCGTTGGGAGCATTGTCAATAATATTACGGATGAGAGGCACATCAATGTCCTTAAGAAAGATCTTTTCTTCTGCGGGACAGGGGGTATTTGAGATTTTGGTCAATGCCCGGCCGAGGACCACTTCATCAGGGAAATTCACATGACCTTTATCGAGAAAATATGCCAGTTCAGTCTGAGAGCTGGCTACTGAAGGCAGGATCGGGAACAAAGGCTTTTCGCATTCCTGTATCTTCCGGTGCATGAGTTCATATATCTCAGTCATATCATTGAGCCCGTTGGAGCCAAAGATCACAGTCATTCCGTCTATATTCGGGATCTGTTTATCGACATATTCAATCACATTATCGAGTTGTTCATTTGTTGCTGTGGCAATGAGGTCTATAGGATTATCTGCCGAAGCGCCCGGGTTCATCATTGCGAGAAGCCTGTCATGGTGTTCCCCGGTTATTCTTGGGATGTTCATGCCTCCGGCTGCCAGTGCATCGGTAAGCATCACCGCCGGCCCTCCTGCATGTGTGATTATTGCTATATTCCTTCCTTTGAGATGTTTGTGGGAAAATACTGATGCAACAGTCGTCAACTCCTCCCTGCCGGAGCATCTTACTATTCCAGCTTTGCGGAAAAGTGCTTCAACTGCTGAATCGGATGATGCCAGGGCTCCGGTATGCGATGAAGCCGCCCTGATGCCTGCTTCGGTTGTCCCTGCCTTAATGGCGGCAATTCTGCATCCTTTTCTTATCAGAGACGATGCGTGGTGTAAAAGCTTGTCAGGATTCTGAATACTTTCAACATAGATTAGCTTTATAAAAGAGCTTACTTCCGGATTAAAAGTGTTATCCCAATATTCAAGAACTTCCTCCACACCTGTTTGTGCACTGTTTCCGACAGAATAGACACTGGAAAAGTTGACTCCTTTCGGTATTGCCGACTCAAAAATAAAGACAGCAGTGGCTCCCGAACCAGAGACAAAATCGCAGCCCCCGCTGTTTAGCTTCGGAACAGGTGTTGTAAAGATCCCGCTGTACGACTGTGTGATGACTCCGATACAGTTAGGACCGATAAGAGTGCCTCCTGCATTATCTATAAGGGCAGCTATGTCTTTTTCAAGCTTCCGGCCCTCTTCACCTGCTTCGCTGAATCCGGCAGAAATTATTATAAAAGCCTTCGTGTTCTTTTCCTTTATCAGCACTTCGACAACCGGCAGGCAATACTTTGCCTGAATTGCGAGTATTGCCAGATCTGCTGGTGGAATATCTTTAATGTCACGGTACGACTTCAGCCCCTGCACAGAATCCTGTTTGGGATTAATCACATAAAGATCGCCCCGGAATTTCCCGTCAATAATGTTTTTCAGGATTTTTCCGCCCGGTTTTAAAAGATCTTCCGATCCTCCGACAACTACTATGCTGTCTGGATTTATAAGCTTATCGTTCAACATTTTAGGAGAAACATACCCAGAATTAACAGCAAAGCAATATAATAAAAATTAATGGGACAAAACAGGAAACAATTCATATAAAATGTAACGACATTCGTGGTTATTGGAACCTTTACTTGTCACCACCTTTTATTATCTTTGCAGACCGACACCAAACTGCATGGATTATACAATAAGAGAGTTGCTTAAACATGAGACATTTTCAAAAAAAGATCTCATAAAACTTCTTCAGGCTGAAGGCGCGGACCGGACTCTTTTGTTTCAAAAATCTGCTGAAATAAAAACAGAATATATAGGGAATAAGGTCTGGTTAAGGGGACTTATTGAATTCTCAAATGTGTGTGGCAAAGATTGTCTTTACTGCGGCATCAGGAAAGGAAATAAAAATCTCGTCCGTTATAATCTGAATGATGATGAAATCCTGGCTGCTGCAAGGTTTGCTTATGAAAACCGTTATGGCTCAATTGCCCTGCAGTCGGGCGAACTTGAGAGTTCATTTGTAACAGACAGGATTGAGAACCTGCTTCATAAGATAAAACAGCTTTCAGACGGGCAACTGGGAATAACATTATCCGTGGGAGAACAGGAACCGGAAGTATATAAAAGATGGTTCGATGCTGGAGCTCACCGTTACCTGCTCAGGGTCGAATCCACAAACATTGATCTTTACAGGAAAATCCATCCCGATGACGGAAAACATGATTTCCAACGCAGGCTTGCATGCCTCAAAAGCCTGCAGGATATTGGCTACCAGACAGGTACTGGTGTTATGGTAGGATTGCCGTTCCAGACGCTTGAAGATCTTGCAGGTGACCTGATCTATATGCGTGATTTTGACATTGACATGTGCGGTATGGGACCATATATTGAACACGCAGAGACACCGCTTATTGAACATGCCGATAAATTACTTCCGCTGAAAGAGAGATTTGACCTGACGCTCAAAATGATCTCAATTATCAGAATAATGATGAAGGACATCAACATTGTTGCATCCACGGCACTGCAGGCCATTGATCCAATAGGCAGGGAAAAGGCAGTCAGGATCGGGGCAAATATTATTATGCCTAATATTACACCGGGAAGGTACCGCGACAGTTACAAGCTTTATGACAACAAGCCTTGTACTGACGAATCAGCCGAAGA
>CAYWEQ010000037.1:8727-11672 GCA_964457185.1 uncultured Rikenellaceae bacterium | reverse complement strand
AACATTAAGAACCTTGAACAGCTTAGACTGAACCACATAGCATTGTGTGATCCGGACCAGTCAGATAATCTTGATATTAAAAACATGCCTGTTTTCATTAAGCTGGGTTACGGAATTCATGGCAATGAATCAAGCGCCCAGAATGCCTCTGCCCTTACAGCCTATTATCTGATTGCAGGCGAGGGGCAAAAGATCGATGAACTTCTGAAAAATGCCGTCATCCTGATAGATCCTGCACTCAACCCGGACGGCATGCAGCGTCATTCCACATGGGTCAATTTCACAAAAAGCCTGAACAACAATCCTGATGCAAATTCCTGGGAGTTCAGTGAAAACTGGCCCGGGGGCAGGACCAACCATTACTGGTTCGACCTGAACCGTGATTATATTATGCTCCAGCACCCGGAATCGGTCGGACGTGTTACCGCATTTTACAAATGGAGACCAAACATCAATACCGACCATCATGAAATGGGAGCAAATGCCACATTCTTCTTTCAGCCCGGCGTTCAAAGCAGAAACAATCCCCTGACACCGGCATATATTCATCAGCTGACGGCTGAGATCGGCAAATATCATGAGAAATACCTCAATTCAATAGGAAGCCTTTATTACAGCGAAGAGAGTTATGATGATTTTTATGTCGGGAAAGGCTCTTCTTATCCCGATATTCACGGTTCAGTAGGTATTCTTTTCGAGCAGGCCGGAGTAAAAGGGCATCTGAAAGAGACTGCCGGAGGACTTCTCTCATTTCCTTTTGCCATCAGGAATCAGTTTAACGTCTCTTTATCGACCCTGGAAGCAGGACTAAATATGAAAGACAAACTGCTGGAAAGCCAGAGAAAGTTCTACAAGGATGTTATGTTACTAGCTGATAAACACCCGGTTAAAGCATATGTTTTCACTGAACCTTCAGATAATTACAAGTTGTCGGAATTCATTAAAAACCTTTTATACCATAAGATCAGGATCTACAGGTTGTCAAAGGATATCAGCAGGGACGGTGTTCTCTACAAAGCTGAGAACAGTTATATCATCCCGCTGAAACAAAACGAGCACAGGTTTATAAGAAGCCTTTTTGAACCTGTCAGGGAATTTACCGACAGTGCTTTTTATGATATCTCAACATGGGTGCTTCCGATGTCATTCAACATCCGGTATTCAGGAATAAATATAGCTAAGGAAATGGAAGGACTTGCTGGTACGGAAATAACAGAACCTCTCATTTTCCGGGGTAAAGTAGTTGGATCACAGAATCCTTATGCTTACCTGTTTGAATGGAATGAGTACCTTTCACCCAAAGCACTGTACTTACTGCAAAATGCAGGAGTGGTAACAAGAGTTGCCACAAGCAGGTTTACTTTTGATGATGGTGATTTCAGTCATGATTTTCCGTATGGGACAATCCTGGTACCCGTTTCCGGCCAATCCCTTTCAGGGGAAGCGTTAAAGGGGCTGATGGAGTCCGCAGCACAGGATTGCGGGATAACGGTTTATGGTGTCAGCACTGGTCTTACACCACAAGGCATCGACCTTGGCAGTTCAGGATTTATGGTCCTCCGGAAACCTTCTGTACTCATGATTGTCGGTGACGGTACAAACAGCGCTGATGCCGGTGAGATATGGCACATGTTTGATACCAGGTTCAAAATGCCGGTGACCATGGTTAACGCTTCAAGGTTCGGTTCGGTTGATCTTGACGGGTATAATGTTCTTATCATAACCGGATCACCGGATGTGAGTGCAGCGGGTATTGAAAATATAAGAATTTGGAATCGTAAAGGAGGCACATTGATCGGGTATGAATCAGGAAACAACTGGCTATCAAAGAATAAACTTACGGAAATAGATTTTGTACCCGAACCGGAATCAATTAAAAGGGATGGGGAATACATAAATCGTATGGCTGATAACCTGTCACGTCAGATACCGGGCTCCATCTTTGAAACGAAGCTCGATCTCAGTCACCCTCTCTGTTACGGCTATACCAGAGACAGGCTCCCGGTATTCAAATCTGGTGCTTCAGCAGCGAAAAAGGATAAGAATATTTATAACAATCCTGTAACCTATACATCAGATCCTCTGCTAAGCGGATATTGTACTAAGGTAAATATCGACAGGATAAAAGGGAATGCCTTTGCCAGCGTTCATGGCAGCAGGATAATCTCAATCTACGACAATACCAATTTCAGGGCTGTCTGGTACGGAACCAATAAGATCTTTATGAATGCAGTGTTCTTCGGGCAGATACTGGGCCAGGGAAGATATGAGTATGGGGAATGATTTTCCGGATTCCGGATTCCGGATTCCAAGTTCCAGGTTCCAGATTCCAGGTTAAAGAAACATGGAACATGAAACATGGAACAATTAAAATACCATTCTTCTTACACGCACCTGATCAAGTGCCAGCAGGTCTCTCTCAAGAAGCTCGCGTTGTTTTTTGTCCCCAGTTAATTCCAGTATTATCAATCCTGCCGGTTCGCCAAAGAATATTTCATTTACTCCCAGGCGGGTACGGATGTAACAGCCATAAGTTGTCAATAGCTTCTGGACAGACCTTATCACATCTGGTTTCTGATCGACAAGGATCCCAAGTATTTCTGTTTCACCTGCGGCAGGTTCCATTTGAGTTTTTGCTTTACCTCCCGTAAATGCCATTTCACGGATCTCAATCCCTCCCAGTTCTTTCAGCTCTGAAATAAGCTCCTCCGACCTTTCAGGATCGCTGCTCAGATGAAGTATGATAATTGCTTCCCTGCTGCATACACTTTCCGTAACCTCATGGAAGCCCAGACGGGTTGTTATAACTCCTGAATGCCTTGAGAGAATCCCCTGGGTCAGATCCGCTTCTTTTATACGGTCTATTATTTTTATTCCTAATACCTTTATCATAAATAATGATTTGTCTTATATTTTTCTTTTAACCACGGAGTTGCACTGTTTTC
>CAYWEQ010000037.1:0-8627 GCA_964457185.1 uncultured Rikenellaceae bacterium | reverse complement strand
CAGGTTCTTTTCAATGACCTTCCATCCTTTTTCTGCTACATCATCCGTCGCATAATCACAGATATATTCCGAAAGAGTAAGTATCGCATTAGGAGTACAGAACCTCTTAATGAATCCGGGAACGGAAAATTCCATGAAATGCTCTCCTGTTCTTCCCATCCTGTAACAAGAGGTACAGAATGAAGGCAGATAATCATTTGCAAGCAGTTCATCGATAACCTCAGCAAGTGATCTGGGATCATTTATCCTGAACTGCTCACGGTTAAGGTTCTGAGTTTCATTTTCCGATTCAGAATATGACCCGAGCTCAAGTTTTGTACCTCCATCTATTTGAGATACACCATATTGCAATACTTCTCTCCGTACATCCGGGGCTTCACGTGCAGTTAATATCAGTCCGGTATAAGGTACTGCAAGCCTCAGTATGGCAACAAGCTTCTTGAAATCTTCGTCGCTTGTCTGGTATTGTCCGTTTATCTTCAGGCTGAGAGCATCCTTGATCCGGGGAAACGAAATTGTATGAGGTCCGACATTATAGCAGGCTTCAAGGTGATTGGCATGACGGACAAGTCCCAGAACCTCAAACCTCCAGTCATATAGTCCGAATAGAGCTCCGATCCCCACATCATCAATACCTGCCTCCTGGGCCCTGTCAAGAGCAGTGATCCTCCATACATAATCTTTTTTCTTTCCGCCAGGATGATACCATTTATAAGCTTCCGGGTGATATGTCTCCTGGAAGATCTGGTAAGTACCGATACCGGCATCTCCGACCATCCTGAATCCTTCAATATCCAGGGGGGCGGCATTTATATTTACCCTGCGGATTTCCCCGTGTCCCTTTTTTATGCTATACACAAGCTTTACTGTGTGTGCAATATATTCAGGTGAATATTCGGGATGTTCACCATAAACGAGTATCAGGCGCTTTTGTCCGTTATCTTCGAGAGCTTCAACCTCTTTAATAATCTCATCATCGCCAAGGGTTTTCCTGACAGCATCTTTATTGGATACCCTGAAGCCGCAATACTGACAGTTATTGGTGCACCTGTTTCCGATATAAAGAGGAGCAAAAAGCACTATCCTGTTACCGTATACTTTTTCTTTAAGTTCTCTCGCTCCCTGCCTTATCTCATCAGCCAGATCCGTACCTGCTGAATTTATCAGGACTGCCGTCTCTTCCATGGTCAGCCTCCTCTTATCCAGCGACTTCGCGATAACATCCCTGACCCTCTGCTTATCCTGTATTGTATTATTGATGTAACCCCATATCTCTTCAGGATCAATGAATGGTTTCATTCTCTGATCGGGAATACTTAATTTTTCGGGTGAGAACCTCATGAAAGTAATTTATGTAACAGGTTACAAAGATACCCAGAAAACACTTTTAATAAATGACCCTGGTCAGTAAATAAGGTCTGCTATCTCTTCTTTCGCAGCATCAGGACTGGATCATATTTTCCTTCACAAAATATGCCACTTTTTCAATAGATGTGATCATATCGTACTCCTCAAGATATACCGATGAGGGGACATTAAGCGGAATGGTAGTGTAATTAAGAATCCCTTTGACTCCATACCTGACCACCTCTTCCGCGATCTCCCTGGCATAGTCGGCCGGCACCGTCAGAATAACTATCCGGATGTTGAGCTCCTGCATTATTTTCTCCATATCGTCGTGCGGGTAACACCTGACTCCTGAGATAACCTTGTTGACTTTCTGGGGATCGGTGTCGAATGATGCCACCAGGTTTAGCTTTGATCTCTTCCCCTTGAAATAGGCAGCAACAGCTCTGCCGAGGTTTCCGATACCGATGATTGCAACATTCATACTCACTTCTGAATCGATGATACTGCCAATGATATCGATCAGTTCCTTTACATTATATCCTTTTCTCTGAACCGATGAGTAACCTATCAGCATCAGATCGCGTCTTACCTGAACGGCAGTGATTTGCAGCCGGGCAGCCAGATCATGAGAAAATATGGAATTCCTCTTTTCTTTAAGACACTCAAGCAGAGTTCTTCTGTACTCGCTTAGTCTTTCGACAGTTTTTCCGGGTAGTTTCATGTTTTTTCAGGTTATCGTTTTGGATTATCCGGTAATTCATATGTTTTGTAAATGTATGTAATATTTAATATGGAAAAGAGCTGTTGGCAGTTAGCAATTATTATCTGTTTTGCCAACCGGCAATTGCCAACTGCCAACTTATAATACTCTTCCTTTCCTTTTAAGAAATTCCAGTACCATCCTGAACAAATGAGGCTGGATATCAGGGTATGTAAGATTGCCCGGGAGATCATCCATCAAAGTTGTTTCCGCTATTTCCGGATTATCAGGCAATGTCCCGATTCCGGTGACTTCAGCAAAGAAAAGCCTTCCATAACCTGTAGTACCGTTTTTCTCAACTGAATAGGTTGCCACACAATCGAGACTGAATTCCACGGCTCCGGTTTCTTCAATTAATTCCCTCCTTGCAGTAATGTCAGGTGATTCATAATGTTCGATATGGCCACCGGGAATTTCCCAGGTAAGACGGTCATGATGCCTTACAAATATCCACTTTCCTTTATGCCGTGCCGTTATCACCGAGTAAACCAGCCCTCCGGCCGGTTCATACATTATATCATGAAATCTGACTTTCGTCATAAATGCTTATTTAAACAGCTGCAAATGTAAGAATAATCATATAAACATAAATGAGTATTTTTACATCCTACTCTAATATTCATGCTTATAATTGTAATCCTCATACTCCTTGAAATCCTGACAATCCTGGTTCTGAAGGAACACTTCTTCAAATCATCCAGGCTGATTTTTTACATATCACTGTCACTGCACAGTCTCCTGAGTATCTGGTTATGGTATGTCATATTCAACGTGATATTTTACAAAGGCTTTTTTGACACTCCCCGTAATATATGGATGCACCTGAACCTGACAGGGATGATTGTTGCTGTTGCAACACCCAGGCTATTGACATGCCTGTTTCATTACATCGGCAGATTGTTCAGGATCAGGAAAGGAGGATATCTCCGATGGCTTACAAGGACCGGCCTTATATTATCAATATTCATCTTTTCCGTGATAGCACTAGGTACGTTCTTCGGAAAATTCAACTTTAAGACCGAAGAGATCACCATAAAGATCAAAGGAATGGATGAGGGGCTTGACAGCCTCAGGATCGTGCAGATATCTGACCTTCATCTGGCTACATATTTTAGACACAACAACCAGCTCAGGAAGGTAATTGACGAAGTAAACAGCTTTCATGCTGATCTGTTGATCAATACCGGTGATTTTATAAGCTATGGCTGGAGAGAATTCGACAGATTCGATACCATATTGTCAAAAGCCAAAAGCAGGTACGGCAACTTTGCCATACTGGGAAATCACGACATGGGGACCTATTATCCCGGAGCATCAGCGGAGGAGAGAAAAGCCATTGCCCTGAAAGTGAATGAGCTAGCGACATTATCAGGATATAAAATGCTGAATGACGAACACACTATCCTGAAGATTGAAGATGTTTCGATTGCACTTTCAGGTGTGCAGACTTCCGGCAGGCATCCCGATATCATTCATGGAGATCTCGGAAAAGCTACAGAAGGACTTGACAGTGCTGATCTGAAGATCTTGCTGTGCCATGATCCCAACCAGTGGAAGGAGGATGTTACAGCGAAGACAGATATTGACCTTACCTTTGCCGGTCACACTCATGGAATGCAGATCGGGATCATTACCAAAAAATTCAGATGGAGCCCATCAAAGTATTTTTATCCTGAATGGAACGGACTCTTTTCGGAGGGAGACCAGTACCTGTATGTAAACCGCGGACTTGGTGTGATGGGTATTCCATTCAGGATATGGATGCCGCCTGAGATAACCGTAATTACGGTCGTAGCGGAATAAAAAGAAAATAAAGCAAAATGGAGATAAAGTATGATATAGTATTCTCCAGGCGAAGGTCAATAAGTATAATTGTGGCTCCGGACGAGGGACTGGTTGTCAGAGCCCCGTTCAGGATGCCGTTAAAAGCCATTGATAAATTTGTAAGGGATAAGGAGGAGTGGATTAAAAAACATACTGAAAGGTCCTCAGAGATAATAAGGTTAAACCACAGTAAAAAGTATGTTGACGGAGAAAAGTATCTTTTTTTGGGCCGGGAGCTGACATTGTGTGTCAGAACTGCATTATTCCCATCCATAAACCAGCTTGATAATATTCTGGAAGTAATCACTGATGGCAAAGAGGGCAGGGTAAAGATGCTTCTGGAAGAGTGGTACAGAAAAAAGGCTGAAGACTTTATTCATGGAAGGTTTAAAGAGATTCTGGACAGGCACAGAAATTACAGTTTATCACCGGCACAGATGGTGGTCAGACCGATGAAAAGCAGGTGGGGAAGCTGTACTTCAAAAGGGAAGATAACGATCAGTTCTGAACTCATAAAGCTTGATGAAAGATTTACTGAATATGTAATTATCCATGAGCTGTGCCATCTGAAATTCCACAATCATGGTAAAGAATTCTATAAACTTCTTGAAGAATTATACCCTGATTATAAAACAATCAGGAAGGATCTCCGGAAATATATAACAAAATAAAAATAACCTGAAAGGTTGTTAAGATAAGATGCAAAGTTCGCAAAGTAATTCAATACATTTTAACCTGACGTTCTTTGCGCTCCCGATAGCTATCGGGACTGGACTTAGCGTGCTTTGCGTTTAGAGGATCAGAGTATATTATACTCCTGCCCTTTTGCGGGGATCTCAATATTCCTGAAACCTTCTTTCCGGAGTTCCTCAGCATATTTTAGCTGGGTTTCATATTCACCATGGACAAGGAAAGTTCTTTCAACAGCAGTTTTTTCCTGGCAGCTGAGAAAGCTTATCATCTCCTTATAATCTGCATGTCCGGAGAATGATTCTATTTTCCTTATGTCTGCATTTACCTTATAAACTGTGCCATGTATTGATACCTCTTTAGCACCCCTGAGTATGCGGGCACCGAGCGTTGACGGAGCGCAATAACCGACAGCAAGCACAGTATTTTTCGGATTTGATATATTATTAGCAAGGTGATGCTTTACACGCCCTGCTTCCATCATGCCTGAAGCCGAAATTATCACACAGGGTTTCTTATGATCATTAAGTTTTTTTGAATCCTCCGCCTTTGTTATATAAAACAGGCTGTTAAATCCGAATGGATCGGGATCATTCTCCAGAACATCTCTGAATTCCTTGTTGAAGCACTCTGTATGCATACGAAAAACCGTTGTTGCATTGACTGCCAGCGGAGAGTCAACATAAATATCTATTCTCGGCAGCCTGCCTTCATTAAAGAAGTTGTTCAGTGCGTACACAATTTCCTGAGTCCGTCCCACGCTGAAAGCGGGGATGATCAGCTTTCCGCCCTTATCGACACAAGTGGCAATGAGGATTTTAAGAAGTTCCTCATCTGCTTCTCCAAAATCATGGTGAAGACGGTCGCCGTATGTTGATTCTGTTATCAGCACATCTGCCTGAGGAAATGGAGCAGGTTCGGCAAGTATCCTGCTGACAGGTCTTCCTATATCACCTGTAAAGGCAATCCTCTTGATCTGTCCTTTTTCGATAATCTGAAGATTCGCGACACCGCTCCCGAGCATGTGCCCAGTACTTGTAAACCTTACCTTGATATTCTCGTCAATCCTGAAATTCATATTGGCGGGGATCCCGATAAACTGTTTCATACAGGCAACTGCATCTTTTTGTGTATATATCGGATTTATCAGCGGAAGTCCCTTTTTCGTCCGCCGTTTATTGAAAGTGTGGGTATCGTGTTCCTGTATAAAACCTGAATCGGCAAGCATTATTGAACATAGATCGCGTGTTGCATCTGTGCAGACTACCGATCCGCTGAATCCCCTTGTATACATATATGGAATGAGTCCGGAATGATCTATATGGGCATGAGTAAGAATTATATGATCAATTATTTCAGGCTCATATCCAAGCTCCCTGTTCATACTGTCGGTTTCGAGCCCCTTGCCCTGGAACATGCCGCAATCGAGAAGAAGTCGTTTGCCTGAGTCTGTAGTTATGAGATATTTACTGCCTGTGACCTCACGGGCAGCACCGAGAAATTTGATCTTCATTATTTAACCGTTTGCCCTAAAGATAGCTATTTTATATGAAGTTGAAGGGGGTTGAAAAGTTTATATAATATACAAAGACAGCAGGATAGTCAGGCAATCATATCCTTATCCCGATAATTGTAATATCATCTACCTGTGGAAGTGAACCCTGCCACGTTGCGAGTTCGGTTTCAAGTATATTCCGCTGCTCGGCCATAGGTCTGGAGTAAATCTCCGAAAGAAGTTTTTTGAGATTTGATTTCTTGAACTTTGATTCGTCGGGGCCGCCAAACTGGTCAGTGAATCCATCAGAAAAGAGGTAGAAAGTATCTCCTTTTTCAACACTGATCGCATAATTAGTAAACGGCACTTCTTCACCATAGTAGATACCAATAGGCATCCTGTCGGCTTTATACTCCTTGAACTCGCCGTTCTGGAAAATAAAAAAAGGATTATATGCTCCCGCAAACTGCAGCTTCTTCCTGTCTTTGTTAAGGATACAAAATGAGATGTCCATTCCGTCACTTGCTTCTCCTTCCTTGCCAGTCTGGTGAAGCGATTTCATTGTTTTTTTACGGAGAAGGTTAAGAACCTTGTTTGCCTGCAGGCTACGGTTGTTGGCAATTATTTCATTCAGGGTCGAAATGCCCAGCGTGCTCATGAATGCTCCCGGGACTCCATGCCCGGTACAGTCCCCTACTGTTAAGAAAATTGATTTGTCATCCTCTCCTATCCAGTAAAAATCACCGCTGACGATATCCCTGGGTCTATAGAAAATAAAATAATCGGAGAAATTAGCCCTGAAATGATCTTCCATCGGCAGCATTGCCAGCTGAATCCTGCTTGCATATTCAATGCTTGAGGTTATTTCTTCTTTCTGAGCTTCAATTTCAGCAGTTCTTTCCCTTACCTTTTCCTCCAGTATCCTGTTCTTGTTATGAAGCTGTCTTTCCCTGAAACGGATAATAAGGATAATAATGAATAAGCTCACCAGGATTGAAAGGATATAGAAAAACGCTGTCTGGGTGAAAGGAGCCTTGATTGTGAAATCAACTGACTGGGATTCACCGATGTTTCCCCACAGGTCCTTTGCCCTTACCTGAAGGGTGTAATCGCCGGGGTTTGATATCGGCTTTTCATAATGCGTCCTCACTGACCAAGGTGACCAGTCAGACATTTGTTTGCTAATAAAATACTGATACTGGGTGGTATTCTGTTTCAGGTAGCCAGGTGCTATTATATCAAAGATAATCACATCGTCACCACGCTGGAATTTGATATCGGTCAGGTTAAAGCTCGTTCCTCGTTCATTTGAAACGTTTTTTATCAGGATATCAATAGCAGGAGTGATCTGTGCATAACGTTGCCGGTCAATTCCAAATAAACGGTTATTACCGCTTATTACCCAGAGATTGTCTTTTTCAGTAATGATCGAGACGATATCGTCAAACACTTTCAGAAGCGAGAGCTCCTTTTCGTCTATTTCTGCCATTGTTCCCCTTGTCATCCATTCATCCTCACACCTTATAATTGAGAAATTGGACAATGGGACCAAAAGGTTAATCTCTTCTACCGGAATGTTTTTCCTGATTCTGTAAGGATTGAATCCATCTGATTTATCATTAAAATAGTATACACCTGATTCAGAATAAAGGAATATTGTGTCATTTATCAGATCTACCAGATACCGCTGCGGAAATTCGTTTCTGACCCTATAGGTTAAGTACTTCAGTTCTCCAACAGTATCTGCCCGGTAGGCGGCATTATCACCACCCATCCATAAAGTCTTTTTATCTTTCAGGATGATTGAATATACAGTATTAACAAACTGTGGATCTGTCACTTCAGTAAGCCATTTGCCATTCTGATATTTCACTGTAAAATAGCCGTCATTGTCACCGATGAAATACTTGCCATCGTCAGGCTTCCAGCTGATAAAATTGATATACCTGTTATCGGCAATTACGACGGCTTTATGATTATTTATCACAAAGAGGCCCCTGTTGGTAGCAGCAAGAAGCCCTTCGGGTGTTGATACGATCTGACGGCATTTTTCATTTAAGCCCTCAACTTTTTTGTAGATATGGTTTATTGCTTTCAGTCTGCTGACTGTTCTGCGTGTAACCTGGGTAGCGGGTTTTGCTGCAGGTGTTTCAGCCTTAGGGGCTTGTTCCTGTGGTTGTTGCTGAACTGCCTTTTTTCCGAATATCCGCGTAAATATGTTCTTGCGGCTGCTCTGCTGTTCCTGTGGAACAGGCGAGGTCGCCGGAGCAGCAGATGATGATGTGCCGGTTGTTTTTGTCCTGGTGTATATCTGTACTTCATCATAACTCTTGACCTCCGAAAGGTAGAATATGCCTTCGCTTGTTGCAACATAAAGTTCATTATTATGCTTCATGGCACAAGTCAGGTTTCCTTTAAGACCCGGGAATATTGAATAATTGCCTACGGGCAAGCGCAGATCAGCTCTTGTAAGTCCGTACTGGTGTGAAAGCCATAATCCGCCGGTAT
>CAYWEQ010000036.1:4693-19536 GCA_964457185.1 uncultured Rikenellaceae bacterium | reverse complement strand
CAGTTCATATCTTTCTCATTGTTTTCATATTCTCTCTTTACACCTTTCCAAATTGATTTTTTATCTTGCCGGCCAAATTCCGAACTTAATGCCGCGCAGGGACGATATAAAAAAAGTGCTGATAATAGGCTCAGGACCGATAATCATCGGGCAGGCCTGTGAATTTGATTATTCAGGGACACAGGCATGCAAAGCATTGCGATCACTGGGTTATAAGATTGTTCTCGTAAATTCAAACCCGGCGACGATAATGACTGATCCGGGAATGGCAGATGCCACCTATATAGAGCCCCTTAATGAATATGCTCTCACTGAAATTATCAAAAAGGAACGTCCCGATGCCCTGTTGCCGAACCTGGGGGGACAAACAGGTTTGAATCTCTCATCACTACTCGCTAAAAAAGGCATTCTCAAAAAATATAATGTAAAAGTTATAGGCGTTAACATTGACGCCATTGAACGGGGAGAAGACAGGATAGCTTTCAAGGAGACTATGACCCGTCTTGGTATTGAGATGCCGAAAAGCAAGGCGGTAAATAGAGTTGAAGATGCCGAAATAGTAGCATCAGAATTAGGATACCCGGTGGTGATACGTCCTGCATACACCATGGGCGGTACCGGAGGCGGGCTGGTCTATAATCTTGAAGAGCTGCGGACTATAGCCAGCAGGGGACTGGCCGCGAGTATTGTTCACCAGGTTCTTATTGAGGAGTCTGTCCTGGGCTGGGAAGAGCTTGAGCTCGAAGTGGTCAGGGATGCCAGGAACCAGATGATAACTGTCTGCTTCATTGAAAACGTAGATGCAATGGGTATCCATACCGGTGATTCTTTCTGTACCGCTCCGATGCTTACAATATCTCAGGAGCTTCAGAAACGCCTTCAGAAACATTCCTATGATATAGTCGAGGCTATTGAAGTAATCGGAGGAACAAATGTCCAGTTTGCCCATGATCCTGAAACCGGTAGGGTGGTGGTTATTGAAATCAATCCCAGGACATCCAGATCATCGGCCCTTGCCTCAAAAGCAACCGGATTCCCCATTGCATATGTTTCTTCACTTCTTGCAGGAGGCATAACACTCGATGAGATACCTTACTGGCGTGAGGGAACGCTTGATAAATACACTCCATCCGGCGATTATGTCGTTGTGAAATTTGCACGCTGGGCTTTTGAGAAATTTGAAGGTCTCGAAGACAAGCTTGGAACCCAGATGCAGGCAGTGGGTGAAGTTATGAGCATCGGTAAAAATTATAAGGAAGCATTTCAGAAAGCGATCCGTTCTCTCGAAATAGGCAGGTACGGTCTTGGTTTTGCAAATGACTTTAATAAAAAACCTCTCGACGAGCTTATGACCCTGCTCAAGTATCCTTCGAGCGAACGGCAGTTCATTTTGTATGAGGCATTGCGGAAAGGGGCTGATATTGAAGAACTTTACAGGAAAACACATATCAAGTCATGGTTCATTCAGCAGATGAAGGAGCTGGTTGAAGAGGAGGAAAAGATCCTTGCCTTTAAAGGCAGGATGCCTCCTGATGAAATCCTGATACAGGCGAAGAAAGATGGATTTGCAGATAAATATCTTTCCAAAATACTGGGAATTTCTGAAAAGGAGATCAGGGAAAAAAGGATTTCTCTCGGGCTTAAGGAAGCCTGGGAGCCTGTACCCGTAAGCGGTGTTGAAAATGCAGCATATTATTTCTCAACCTATAATGCACCCGACAAGGTTAAGGTAAGCGACAGGAAAAAGATCATGGTGCTTGGCGGAGGCCCCAACAGGATTGGGCAGGGTATTGAATTTGACTATTGCTGTGTTCATGCAGCTTTTGCGATCCGTGATGCGGGATACGAATCTATAATGGTGAACTGTAATCCGGAGACCGTTTCGACGGATTATGATACTTCAGATAAGCTCTATTTTGAACCTCTTACTGCAGAAGATGTCCTGAGCATTTATGATAAGGAGAAACCCGAGGGGGTTATAGTCCAGTTCGGTGGACAGACACCATTGAATCTTTCCAGGGAGCTGGCAGAGGCTGGTGTTAAAATACTGGGCACAACCCCCGAGACAATTGACCTCGCGGAAGATCGTGACCAATTCAGGCATATAATAGAGAAACTGGGAATCCCGCAGCCCGAATCAGGTATGGCCGGTAACCTGGAGGAAGCCCTGTCTATAGCTGAAAGGATCGGATATCCCCTTATGATCAGGCCGTCATATGTGCTCGGCGGAAGGGCTATGAAAATAATACTTGATGAGGAGATGCTTGCGGAATATGTTGCCAAAGCAGTCGGAGTATCTCCCGACAGACCTCTTCTTCTCGATTATTTCCTTGAGGATGCAATTGAATCAGAGGCAGATGCTATCTCTGACGGATCAGATGCCTTCGTTCCTGCCGTTATGCAGCATATAGAATATGCAGGCATTCATTCAGGCGATTCAGCCTGTGTTATACCTCCGGTTGTAATTCCTAAAGAACACAAGAAGACAATCTATGATTATACCCGAAGACTCGCGATGGAGTTAAAGGTCGTGGGGCTGCTTAACATACAATATGCAATTTATGAGGATGTTGTTTATATCCTTGAAGCTAATCCCCGTGCTTCACGTACGGTGCCGCTTGTTTCGAAAGTATGCAATGTTTCAATGGCAAGGATTGCAACCCAAATAATGATGGGACAGAATCTTGCCAGCTTTAACCTTAAGAACAGGAGCATTAAGCATTATGGAGTCAAGGAAGCTGTTTTCCCTTTTAACATGTTCCCGGCAATAGATCCTCTCCTTGGTCCTGAAATGCGTTCGACTGGTGAAGTTCTTGGCATGGCTGATTCATACGGCATGGCGTTTTTCAAATCGCAGGAGGCTACACAATCGCCTCTTCCGATAAAAGGAACCGTTCTGATCACAATTGCAGACAGGGATAAGAACCGTATCGTTGAGACTGCAAGGAATTTCAGAGATATGGGATTTAAAATATTATCGACGGGAGGCACAAAGAAGTTTCTTGAAGAACATGAGGTACCTGCGACAGTGATCCTCAAGGTCCATGAGGGCAGACCTAATATTGTTGATGCAATTAAAAACGGGGAAATAGACCTGGTAGTAAATACGCCTGCAGGACGTCTAAGTGAATATGACGATTCTTACATAAGGAAAAATGCCATCAAATATGGTATACCTTATATTACCACTACCTCAGCAGCACTTTCCGCAACAAAAGGAATCAAGGAAAGGCAGAACGGCAAATACGAGGTGAGGTCAATCCAGGATTATCACGCTGCTATAGAAGAGTGATCTGTATTTTTTTTACCCCCTCCCCCAGAGCGGTTTGGGGGTAATATCCATCAGCAATCAATATCCCCACTCCTTCATTATCTCCAGATCTGTTTTTACGCAGTCCATCGGAGCTTTTCCCTGGTATGATTCCTGCTCAATGATATAAACCTGCGTTCCTCCTATCTTTTTTGCCAGTTTAAGAACTTTTTTGGCTTCGACAATTCCCTCACCTATAATACAGCTCTCATATTCCTCGTTACCGCTTTCAGATTTGATCTCGTCCTTCACATGAAGATTTTCGAATCTGCCCGGGTACTGGTTTACAACCTCAAGTGCTACAGCTCCTCCATTGTACATGTTTCCGATATCAAGCTGGACTACAACCAGTTCGGGATCCATGCTCTTCATCATTATGTCGAACAGTTTAATATCATTCAACTTTTCGCTGAATTCAAATTCGTGATTGTGATACCCGAATTTCATGCCGTTCTTTTTGCATAGCTCGCCGCATTTATTGAAAACTCCCATATAACGCATGAAATCGTCATATTGCTTCCTCATGCTGTTATCCATTGAGGGGCTTACAACATATTTCTGTCCGAGTATTGCGGCATCCTCCACGGTCCATTTCCAGCTGTCAGAGAAATCCTGTTTTGCCTCATCCCAGTGCTCGCGTCCCATTACTGTATGTCCGCTGATCATATTAAGTCCTAGATCGTCAAGTATTTTCCTGAATTCGGCAGCCGGGTATCCGTAAAACTTTCTGTTCCTGTAACTCGCATGTTCCACGTATTCATACCCCATGGCTGCAACCTGTTTCAGTGAGCCTAATGGATCTTTCTCCATCTCATCGCGGATTGAATAGAGCTGAAGTCCCACAATGCCTTTTTTCTTTTTCGGCGGAATTGCTAAAGCCTCATTTCTTATTAAAGCAGCACCTGCTATTGCCATAGCGCCGGTCCTGATAAACATTCTGCGTGATGTTTTCATATTTTTCTGTTTAGATTATAATAATAACTTACTGTACCTCCTGTCAATTTACAGAGGAGGTCTATAAATGTAAACAAATAATTTGAAATATCGGATTATCTCAGGCCGACTACTCCTTTATCCTGCCCTTCAGCTCTTTTATCTCCTTCTCCTTCTTTTCTGCTTCTTCTTCAAGCTTTGTGATCTTTCCGTTCAGATCATCAACCTTGCTGTTCAGCTTGCTTACATTATCCTTCAGGTCGGCAACCTGTTTCTGCAGATCAGCCTTTTCTTCTTCCAGCTTTTTGATAATCGGTGTGTAAACTGATTTGGCATAGAACCATGCGGTAAGATAACCTATGATTGCTGCAACCAGGAGCAGGGCTATGATTGTAATGACTGCCCCGGTGACAGATGCGAGTGGTATAAATGATAGTGTCATGTTAGTTGAGTTTAATAGTTATTTCTGTTCTTCTGTTCTTTGCTCTTTCCTCTTTTGTTATATACCCTGCGGCAGGTTTGCTTTCACCGAGTGATTCCGTCACAATCTTCCCGGCATCAATTCCTTTGCTCTCAAGGTACTTGCCTACAATCTCGGCTCTTTTAGCTCCAAGCTCCAGGTTGAAATCAGAGGTTCCCACAAGATCTGTGTGACCTGTCACTGAAAGCTTCGAACCCGGATACTTATCCAGCCATGCCCCAAATTCGGCAATGCTGTTGTCATATTGCGGATCAGTTTTGAATTTTGCGTCATTGAATTCAAAATAGATCGTCAGGTCCTTCGGCATCATTGCTTTAAGTTTAATTAAAGAATCTGCCTCACTGGTCAGGGCTTCCGGAGCTGTAACAACGGCAGCCGGCTTTTTCAGAGCAGGCAGCAGATGGTCGTTGTACAGCCATGCGGAAACAAAGCACCAGATGACAAATACAATAAATCCAGTAATAAGAATTTTCATATTAATAATTATTAGTTACAGATCGGGTTTTGATCCTACAAGTTAGTAAAATATTATAACATTAATGTGATTCTTTCCAATAATTTATTCAGAAAGACCAGTTATTAAAATTTAACTCTTTTTTGTCAGCCATCAGTCTTTCTGGTTTATCTTCGGCGGTATGATCTTATACATTACAGGCGTGACCAGCCTTGCCAGGAGAGTCGATGTAATGAGTCCGCCGATTATTACGAAAGCAAGTGGCGAATAAAGCGCCGATCTGCTCAACGCTATAGGCAGAAGACCGCCTATAGCGGTCAGCGTTGTAAGCAGAACCGGCAGAAACCTTATCTCCCCGGCTTTTTCAATAGCCTCATCCAGGGGAGTTCCCTGCTTCCGCAGCTGGTTTGTAAAATCAACCAGCAAAATGGAGTTTTTGATCTCAATACCCAGCAATGCAACAAAACCAATTGCAGCGGCAAATGAAAGAGTATAATCAGTGATCCATAACATGACCAGACCCCCGATAATACCTAATGGAATAACCGAAAGTACGATAAGTGTGCTCTTGAAAGTCCTGAATTCAAGGATCAGCACTGCAAAGATCCCGAAAATGGCTATGATTATCGCACTCCCGATACCTTCAAAGTTCTCTCTCCTGCTTTCTATTTCTCCTGCTTCAATTATTTTGTATCCTTCAGGAAGTTTCAGTTCCCTGATCCGTGATATTATTTCCCTGGCAACCCTGTCGGTATTGTACCCTGTTCTGACTGATGAGGAAACAGTCATGGCCCTTTCATTATTATAATGCTGTATGAGAGTAGGTGAGTTTGAAAATCCCAGGCTGGCGAGCTGTGAAAGAGGGATCTGTGATCCTGTCAGCGATGCTATATAAATATCATCCAGAACAAGGGATGAACCTGTTTTATCTACCGGCATCCTGACATTTATTGAATATTCGCTGCCTTCAGCATCACGATACTTGCCTGCAACAATACCTGCAAGCGAGAGCCTGACAGTCCTGTCGATCTCGGCTGCAGGGATTCCGAAAATACCGGCTTTGCCAGCATTAATGTTGATCCTTATGTCCGTAAGAGACTGACTGAGAGGATTTTTTACATATGTTGTCCCATCATGTGACAGGAAGATATTCTCAATGAGGACTGAATAACGCTTGAGAGTATCAAGGTTGTCCCCAACAATTCTTACGGCTACAGGAGCATCAACCGGAGACCCGTTTTCAAATTCATTAACATATATTCTGGCATTTACATAGGTGCTGAGAGTATCCCTGAGATCATCGATGAATTTGCTTATTTCAGGAACAAGATCACGTTTTATCTCGCAGAAGACTTCTCCCATTGTAGCCTGCTCGTTTTTCTGAAATGAATTGTAATAGATCATCGGATTACCTTTACCGATATTTGACATATAATAAACCACTTCTGGTTTCCGTTCAAGCACCGATTCAACAAATTTTACGGCTTTGTCGGTTTCATGAATATTGCTACCCCTGGGCGTTTCAATTGTTATAAAAAACTGGGGCAGACCTGCCTTCGGGAATAAGCTGAATCCGATTATATTAATGATGAAAAGAGATCCGATAAACATTACTGCTGCAATAAGTACGGTTTTTATCGGGTTGCCAAGCGACCAGTGAAGTGCCTTTGCATAAGTAAAATCAATTACTTTATGAAAGCCTCTCAGCACTATATTACCTCTTGGATCTACATCGCCCCTGAATAGCTTGCTGGTTATAAAGGGTATTATTGTAAGGGCAACGAATAACGATCCGAGTACTATAAATGTTACAGCGGTAGGAAGTACACGCATATATTGTCCAGCTTTCCCGGGAAGGAACATCAGCGGAAGAAATGCAAGGATAAGGGTTGCTGTACATCCTATGACGGCAGGACCTATCTGTTTTGTTGCGAGGATGGAAGCATCAACGGGTTTGGTGCCTCCCCGCACCCATCTTGATATATTTTCCACAACGACTATTGAGTCGTCAACCAGCAACCCGAGTGCAATTACTGCACCGACAATACTAAGCTGGTTTATGCTGAACCCGGTTAAATAAAGACCTGTAAGACCTATGAGAACAGAGAGAGGAATTGATATCACTACTATTCCGGAAGCGCGGAAACCAAGAGGCAAAAGAGTGATCAGCACGAGAAGAAACGCGAATAGGAAGTCACGCTGAAGGCGTCCGAGCTTTGCCTTTACGTTTGCTGATTGATCAAATCCTCTTTCAAGAGTAACCCCGGCGGGCAATTTCTTCTCAAAAGAATTGAATACATCATAGATCGAATCTCGAACCCTGTGAATGTTCTGCTCTTTTTTCATGCTGGCAATGATAAAGGCAGCTTTTTTGCCATTATATCTTCCATAATATCTAAGATCTTCATATTGCCAGCTCACATCAGCGATATCTTTGAGGTAAAGAATCTGTCCCATGCCTGCACCCACAATTGTTTTCTCCACTTCATCAATACTTTTGTAGCTGCCGCTTGCCTTGATATTGAATTTCTTCGGACCTATCTCAAGGAAGCCTGCCGGGATGTTGGCATTTTCACTTTGAATAGCGCTTATCACCTGATTGACAGTTATATGCAGCTGCGCCATTTTGGGAAGGTTTATTTCCACCCTGAGCTCCTGCTGCGGATATGCAACGGCCTGGGCTTTCCTTATCCCGGGAAGAGCCGAGATTTCATCTCTGAGGTCCTCAGCCAGCATTCCAAGCTCATAGTATTCTGTCGTTTCCGAAACAAGAGCACTCTGGATTATATTGGTATTGCCGGCCTGTATCTTTAATGCCTCAACACTGTAAAGATCCTCAGGCAGCGAAGGTCTTAAGGAGTTTATCTGCCGCTGCAGGTCATCAAATTTTATGTCGGGATCAGACTGTGGTGAAAATTCGATGACTATAATCGCGACATTCTCTTCAATCTCGCTTGTGATCCTGTCAATATCCTCAAGCTCCTTGAAGCTCTTTTCCAGTTTATCCGCCACAAGCTGTTCAATATCTGCAGGAGTGGCGCCCGGGTACACTGCTATAACAGGGAAGATAGTTACGGGGAATTCAGGATCTGCCGCCTGCGGTATCTTTATATAGGCATAGATCCCAAGTGAGACCAGCAGAAGAAAGATTACTATGGTGAACTGGTAATTCTTAACCGATAATTCTGAGATCTTCATTTTACAACCTCCACCTTCATTCCATCCTTAAGATATGCTGCTCCTTCTGACACTATTTCATTTACGCCTCCAGGTATACCCCTGACCACTGCTTCAGAGCCTTTGATCGTCACAATTTCAATTTCATGCTTTTCGGCTGATCCTGAATCTGAAACTGACCAGATAAAGCCTTTTTGTCCGTCAGCCTCAACGACAGCTCCGACCGGCAGCAGGATAAGAGTCTGTCTCTTTGAAGGGTAAATATCAACATCTGCAACAAAACCGGAAGCCAGCCGGTATCCCATTCCGTCAAGACTCATTTCTGTCTCATAGGTGCCGGTCATTGGACTTGCCATTTCGCTCATGAGGTCAACAACTGCCGAAAATCTGACACCGGGCCATGCATCAAAAACGACCACTGCTGAATCACCGGGATTTATCCTTACCACATCCCGGTCGGCGAGGCCTGTCTTCACTTTCCAGAATTTTCCCTTTGTCCCGAACAGAAAAACCGGATAACCGGACCCGATCAACTCATTCTCTTTTACAAGCTGTTTAAGAACGATCCCATCAGCTGGAGCCTTAATAGTTGAATGTAAGAGATTGAACTTTGCAATTTCCAGGTTTGATTTTGCAACATTAAGGGCTGTTGTTGCATTCTGGAACTGCTCCAGCGTTGCAACTGTGTCGCTGTAAAGGCTTTCAGCGCGGGTCCAGTCGCGAAACGCCTTCTCATATCCGTTTTGGGCCAGATTGACATTTGCATTTATTTCAGACAGGTTAAGTGCCGCCATGACTTCTCCTTTTTTTAAATTGTCGCCCTCCTTTACTTCTATTGAAGCGACAATACCTCCCGTCTTAAATGATAATTTTATCTCCTCCTGTGAAGCCAGTATTCCGCTCGAATGGACGGAAATACTTACATCTTCGGGGGTGATTTTCACGACTCTGACCCTTGTGGCTTCATCCTTTACGGTTTTTATTGTTTCATTCCTGCAGCTGCCAAGCAGTAACAGGAAAAAAAATCCGTATTTAATTGCTCTTTTCATCATCAGGTATTGTTATTCTGTTTTGTTCACTCCGGTAATTTTTTCAAAATCAGCAAATGCCGAAAGATACCTGTACCTTGAAATGATCAGGTTTTCCTCAGCCTGTGTCATACTGGTCCTTGCGTCAATGTATTCAATCAGACTTGCCTGACCTTCTCCATACTTTCTTTCCACGATCCTGTAGCTTTCCCGGGCATTTTTCAGCTGGCTCTCTGCTGCTGAAATTCCTTTGTCGGCAGCAGACAGTTCGTTAAGTGCCTCAATAACCTGAAGCTCAATCTGCTTTTTTGCCTCTTCGAGCTGGCTTTCGGCTATCTCCTTTTGTATCACAGCCTGCCGTATCCTTGCCCTGTTGCTGAATCCCTCAAACAGGTTCCAGGTAAGAACTGCAGAAGCCTGCATATAGTCCTGCTCCCTGTTAAAAGCATACTCTTCACCCTGAAATCCGTAATCTGCAACGGCAAAGAGGTCGGGCAATTTTTGCGACTGGTTCATCTTAACCTGCAAGCCTGATATCTTCCCGTAGTTTTCAAGCTTCCTGATCTCTTCCCTGTTCTCAATGGCAGTAGTGGTATAATCATATGTCCTTTGTGAAAGAGACGGGAATACTTCAGGCTGATGTATTATTATGCTGTCTCTTAACGGTCTGTTTAACAGGAAATTAAAATACGCATTGGCTATCTGACTGTTCTTTTCGGCATTGCGGAGCTCCTGGTCAAATTTGTTAAGCTCCGCCTCAGACCTGTACACGTAATCAGCTGTTACCTTATCATTGCTTAAGAGCTTGCGGTTAACCCTGATATTTTCAGTCAGTAGCTTACGGGTATCTGTGAGTATCGATATCAGGGCATCTGCCATGGCTGCATTATAATATGCTATTTTGATTTCAGCCGAAAGTTCTCTCTTATACTGCTCAACATCCATCTCACCGATAAGCGTCATCTCCTTTCTGATCCTGGAATTGTAATAAATATCCGTATTAAAGAGAGGCTGAACTATCCGCATTTTTGTTTCATGCTCTGTAGGACGGAGAAAGTTTATTCTCTGGTTATTTATCACCGGAAAAAGGCTTGAAGAAGTGAGGCTGTTAAGCGTTGCATAAACCGGATTCAGCAGGTCGCCGACAGGGAAATCGATTACACGTCCTCCTTCGGATACCGTGTAGCGTGCATTGAAGCTCACTCCCGGATAAAACAAACCGCGTGCTTCCTTCAGCGCTTCAATGCTTCTTTCATAATCAGACCTCTTCTGTTTCAGGGCCAGGTTATTTTCGATTCCGTAACTTATGTAACTCTCCAGTACAGGCTGTGCACCAAGCAAGGAGGGGATCATCAGAATAAGAAGCAATATACTTTTTTTCATGCCTTTGCTTTTTTGACTGCTTCCATGGCTCTTGCCCTTTCCTGCATGTTATGGATGATAGCCTCAAACAAGCCCTTGACCAGCTCCCTGTTCTGGACTGATCCCTTTTCATAGAGTGTTTCAGCAAATGTGAATATCTCCCTCTGAAATGACATCTGCCCTTTATAAGCAACCAGTCCCTTTTCAGAGAGCCTCAGGTTGAATTCCTTTTTGTTGATGGTATTTGATTTCAATACCAGGTTTTTTGAGACCAGCTTTCTTATTGTCTGGGAAATCGCTCCTCTTGTTACTCCCATTTTTTCCGCCAGGCGCGTCATGTTTATCTCCCTGTTTTTGCCGACAGTTGTAATTGTATGTATCTCGGTGAAATATAAAAGGTCGCCTGTCCCGTAATCAACAGGCTTTCTGGCAATGACAGAGTAGAGATGAAGGATTTTGAGGAACTGGTCGATCAGTAGCTGCAATTCGTTATTCATGGTCATTTTGTTTAGATGCTAAACAAAATTACAAATTGTTTAGATACTAAACAAATTTTCTAAAGAATATCTGCCGGGAGCAGGTTTGGATTACAATCAAATACTCAGGACAAAAAAAAGCAGTAACTTTATTATGCTAACCAGATAATCCGGCTTCTGCCAGAATGAAAATAGGCATTTTAACCGATATACATGAAAATGCAGTCCTGCTGCGGGAAGCTCTGAGGATGGCTGATATTCAAAATTGTGATGAATTGGCCTGTCTTGGTGATATCGTCGGTTACGATACAAGGTTCTACGATCATTCAAACACCAGGAGCGCTAAAGAATGTATCAGACTGATCAGATCCAGTTGCCGCTGGATAGTGGCCGGAAATCATGATCTTTTCGCTTCCGCCCGCCTGCCATCATGGTCAAACGGATTTATTTATCCCGAAAATTGGTTCGGGATCAGCGGTATGGAGAGAAAGAAAATATCATCAGGCAAAGTCTGGTGTTATGAAAGTGAAGCCTCCAATGACCTGTCAGTAAATGAATCGGAGTTTCTTACGGGAATACCTGAATTTCTGATTCCATCAGGTATAAATGATATTTTTTTATTTTCCCATTATATTTTCCCCGATTTAACGGGCTCGACAACAAAATACATTGAAAGGAATCACCAGCTGAAGAAGCACTGGGATTTCATGAAATCTCATAATCTGAAATTTTCATTTATCGGTCATTCCCACAGCTATTTTGCTGGATTTGCCTATTACAATAACAGGTCATTCCTCAGGGCTTTTCACTCTTTGCCTAACAATATCTTTTATCTTGGTGACGAATCCGCAATCATCCTTCTTCCTCCTCTGTCAGAGGAAAAGGGCAGAACAGGATTTTCGATCATTGACACAGAAAACATGAAGCTAAGCATAATTCCAACCGGCACATCCTGATATATCCTGACAATGAAAGATCTCCGAAAAAAAAGTCTGTTTATTCTGAAGATTGACCTGCCAGCGCTTCTTGCCGTCCTGCTGTTTGGCGGACTGATCTTCCTTTATCTCCTCCCGGGATTTGAAAAAACGATGATGGAAAGAAAAAGAAATCTCATCCACGAAATGACATCTTCAGCATACAGTCTGCTGGACTACTATCATTCAATGGAATCCAGAGGATTAATGGAGCCCGATACGGCAAAGGTCCAGGCCATGACAGCCATCAGTTCAATACGTTACGGCGATTCTCTCAAGGATTATTTCTGGATCACCGACAGGCATCCCAAGATGATCATTCATCCTTACAGACCAGATCTTAACGGGGAGGATCTGACAGATTTCCGGGACTCAAGGGGTAAAACGATTTTTGTTGAATTTGTCAGGGCTGTTGCACCTACCGGTGAAAGTTATGTTGAATATATGTGGCAGTGGAATGACGATTCAACCCGTATAGTACCCAAAATATCTTATGTGAAATTATTTGAACCATGGGGATGGATAATTGGTACTGGCATATATATAGAAGATGTCCGGACTGAAATACGCCGGATGGAACTTCGGGCCCTGGTAATTTCGGCAATAATAGGTATGGTAATTATTTTACTATTAAGCGCCATATCACGGCAAACTCATAAAATTGAACAAAAAAGAAAAACGGCCGAGGAAGAACTTAATAAATCAAAGGAATTATACCGCACGCTTGCAGAAGCGGCTTCCGAGGGGGTTCTGATCTGGTCGGAACAGGGATTGCAGGCTAACAAAACTCTCCTTTCATGGATCGGTTACACTGAAGATGAGTTCCGGTCTGTATCATTGAGTGATATTTTTATAACTGACTGGATTCAGAAACCTGCAGATGCAGGCGCATTTTATGATGATCTGACAACCAGGAGATACCATGAAGGAACATTGAAAACAAAAAGTGGTCATCTCTTAAATTCTCACGCCGATTTTTCACGCATCCTTATGGGTGAGCTGAAAGCAGTGCTTGTGGTTATCAGGCCTGCTAAAATAAGTACTGCTGCTCGCCAGTTTTCTTCAGGAACATCAATATTTAATAACATTTCAGTTGGTTTCTTCCACATCACCTTTGGAAGAAAGAACAGGTTCATTTATGCCACTGACACAACTATTAAGATGCTGGGATATAACACTTTACAAGAACTTTTACCACATCCGGTTGACTCATTTTTTGCAGATACTCACCAGATCAGAGCTTTCAGGACTGCCCTGGCAGCAAAAGAGAATATCACCGACAAAGTGGTGCTCCTCCGGAGGAAAGGAGGGGACGAGTTCCTGTCTATCGTTAATGTTGCAGTAATAGAAACAGATACCCATGAAATCTGGTGTGAAGGATCACTTGAGCCGCTTGCAGCGTCATCTGTCAGTCTTAATGCTCCTCTTGCTGACCTGAGTGAATTCAGCGCCTCATACATAATGCAGTCTCCTGTTGCTTTAATAATGAGACCTCCCGTTTTGTGTCCCGAAAACTTCACAGCGATCCGTGCAATCTCAATTATGAAAGAGAATGATATTCAGACTGTTGTTGTGACCAACCAGGATGGTGACCCTATGGGTATCATTGACTCTTCCACAATCGGATATAGGCTCTCGGAAGGCGGCTCCCCTGATACGGAACTTTTCCGCTGGATGACCTCTCCTCCCATTTTCATAAGTCAAAGCGCAAAAATTTCCGAAGCCTTTAAACTCATACGGACCAGTCAGAATAAATGCCTTCTGGTATCCTCTGACAATAAAAGTGTGGCAGGTACAATTACATGCACGGAACTGGCTTCCTCTTTCTCTTCATCACCAGGATTAATAAAATCAGAAATATCACAGGCAGGTTCCTCTTCAGCTCTCAGGTCAATATTCATGAGGAGCTTCAAACTGACTATGTCGATGATAATGGGACATGCAGATCCTTATTCTGTTACCCTTCACCTTTCAGATGTTGCAGATTCCATATATCAAAGAGCGCTTACTCTGTGCATTGAGGAAACAGGTTTACCTCCCTGCAGATTTGCATTTATTTTAACAGGAAGTGCCGGAAGAAGGGAACCCACACTAATGACCGACCAGGATAATGCAATAATATTTGAAAATCTTAGTGGAGATCATTTTAAACGTGCCAGGGATTATTTTCTGATCCTTGGGAAAAAAGTCAATGATTTTCTGGCAGTTACTGGCTATAAAACATGCAAAGGCGACAACATGGCGGGGAATCCGAAGTGGTGCCAGCCGCTTAACAGATGGAAAGAATATTTTTCGGACTGGATAAAAATGCCGGGACCTGAAGAGTTGCTTGAAGTGAGTATCTTTTTTGATTTCAGATTTTGTGCCGGTGATAAAGCTCTCTCCCAGGAATTGAGACACTTTGTTCAGAACGATCTGAAAACCAGTGATATTTATTTCCATCACATGACCAGTGCCTGGAAGCAGTTTAATCCGTCTTCCGGTCAGCTTTCAGGGGGAAAAACTGATATTAAAAGGCTGTTGATGCCTCTCACCGGCATTGTCAGGCTTTATGCGCTTAAATACTGGACAGAAAGTCTTTCAACGCCTGAGAGAATTGTTGAACTATATGAGGGGAAGCATATAGATAACCAGCTTCTCAGGGACAC
>CAYWEQ010000036.1:0-4593 GCA_964457185.1 uncultured Rikenellaceae bacterium | reverse complement strand
GTTACCTACACTTTCTGTATTTATAACCGTACCGTCAGATTGTTGAGTTCCATAGGCTGCAGCTGTATATTCCGCTTCACCTCCAAAGCTTAGTTTGCCTTCGGTTAGTGTTATTCGGGGAGCCAGCCTGTAAATGAGGTTGATATCAGTTCCCCTGCCGAACACCTGACCGTTAATTATATCACCAGCCCCGAAGTTCTTGCTCAATCCGGCAAACAGTCCGAATGCTGTCTTTTTCCCGTTAGTTCCGATATCGATCCACAAGTTACCGGTATTAAGAGTTGTATATGTTTTTGTAAGTGTTAAGATCTCTATGGATTTAACTGCGTACCCTCCAATCATCATCAGATCAGCAGCATTCTGAGCATAAATTCCCATCACTGAAATGTTTACTGGAGCAGTCTTTATTCTTATGTTGGCAAAGGCAGCATAACTTCCTACCGAAGCATCCGTCTCAATATTCACGATAGTTCTTAATTCCGGCCTGAGTTTTTTGTAGTCAATTCCTATCCATCCTGTAAGCATGCTGCCGGCAGGAATTCTCAATTGAAGGTGAAGTCCGGGCAATATGCTGTTCCTTAAATATTTGTTGCTGTTTCCGTCTGGTCCCGGTGAAGTAAAATCCCGCTGCCCGTAAGCTGTCAGCGAAAGACTTGCCGTACCCAGCATTTGCGTCAGTCTTACCTGCGGATTTCGGCTGAAGGGAGTAAAAGGGGCTCCGGTGTTAAAACTTATTGTCCCCGGGAAGCTCTCTGTAATGAACATCGGATGCCAGAACTGTCCGCTCATAAGGGTAGTCTTCGGCCAGTCCATCTTAACATAAGCATGCCGAAGCCTGAATCCGTTCAGATCGGCTTCGCTCGTGCCGAAGAACTCTGCCTCAATTGCTCCTGATGTTTTTGCCCCGAATGCATCGGGTCCGGTAATATCTCCCCTTACCCTTGTCTGAATGCTGAGAAAATGAAGGCTGTGATTGGCATTAATATCTTTCCCGTTAATATCGACAAGCTTATTGTCAGGAAAGAGGTAAAAATGTCCTTCCCTGAGTCCATTTGATGCACTCGATTGCCTCGTATCAAAAAAAATATCATTTTTGACAAAGCCTGTGAACTTTATGCCCCATGAAGGATCGGTATCCTGTGAGACTGCGTTTAAAAAACTTGCTGTGAAAATTACTGTCACAAGAAAGTGTCTTTTCATATTTACCGTTTTAAATATTAATATCCCGTTAGTCCGTCAAATCTAAAACTCTTATAAATATAAATTATTTTTTGTTTTTGTCAGGCGGGAAAAGCGATTGGATAAGTGTTGGTTTTACAGGTTCCCCTCCCATCAGGACACTCAGGTTGCTTCTGGCCGCCAGGTTCTCTTTCCAGAGCAGCAATGCTTTCGTATAATTGGTGTATGCTGAATCGGGCTCTCCAAGATGACGGAAGATAGTTCCCCTGTTTGACAGGCTTACTGACAGCCTTCTCGGTGTCTCGGTCTGCGCAAGAATAATATTTTTAATTCTTCTGTTAAGTATTTTTTCGAAATTGAATCCTGAAAACGCCTCGTCATCAATACGCATAAAAGGCTTTATTTTAAGCTGTATCTCCTCCTCTGTAAGAGAGCTCCACTCTTTAATCCATTTTTTGTATACACTGATACTGCTGTCGTTGTAACTGAAAGAGAGCCGCAACAGGGTGGTTTTCTCCTGTTCTGATATTGTGCTGTCATAGATGGCCTTGAGAAGCATGGCACTACCTTTGTTGTTATATATTACTCCTGTCTCAAAAGATGATTTGTAATCAGGCAGACGGCTGAACACCGCAAAAGCTGAGTCCAGATAGGGGAATGCCTCAATACCATTTAATGTCTCTCCCTCTTTTTCATACTTCAGGAGAAATTTCCGGGCTGCTTTAATCCGTGGATCTTCTGAACGGTTGATTGCGTGATAATAAAAAAACGCAAAAAGAACTGCAATTACAGAAACGGAAAAGGTGATAGCAAGTATCACCTTAGTCCCTTTAGTTAATATAAAAATATCCCTGAGAATCATTAATTATGAACCTGTTCGGCAAGAAATTTCTTGATTTCCAGCGGAGTAGGAGTTGAGAGCAATGAGACAACAATATTCACTATAATTGCCAGGGGTGCACCGATCCATGCAAAATACCATACATTAAGCCAGTATGACACGAACTCCTGTCCGGGCAGCCTGCCACCGCTTAAACCCACAATGAAATATGTAAGTGAGATGGTTGTAACCAGTATCCCTGTAAAAAGTCCCGCTTTGGCTCCTGCACGGTTTGACCCGCTCCACCAGATACCTAATAAAAACAGGGGGAATATCGTACATGCAGCCATTGAAAATGCAACCGAAACGAGCTGAGCTATCAAACCAAGCCTTAAAAGAGCAACAACAGTGACCAGTAAGGCCATTATTATGGTTCCTATCCGGGCAACTGTCAACTGTGATTTTGGAGTTGAAGACGGATTAATAACTCTCACATAAAGATCATGTGAGAAGGCCGAAGCTCCTGCAACAAGAAGTCCGGAAACTGTGGAGAATGCGGCTGAGATTGCACCTGCGGCAAGCAATCCGACAATCAGCGAATTCACTCCGCCAAGCTGTGCTGTATATACTACTATAGCATCTTTTGCCAGGACTCCAGCATCGGGATTAGATGAAAGGAGTTTCCCGAAAGTTGAATATGCAGGAGCTGTCCAGTAAACAAGACATATAAAAAAGAGTCCCCAGACAACCGACCATCTGGCATCAGTCACTTTTGGCACAACGTAGAATCTTTGGATAACATGAGGCAGGCCGGCTGTCCCGACCATCAGCGAAAAGCAAATTGCTATCCACTGAAAGAATGTTGTTCCGGTTGACGGATCCCACGGCATCGCAAATTCAGGACTAGGTACTATTGCAAGATCATGTCCATAGGCGTTAAGCAGGGCAGCCCCGTCAACAATATTCGGAGCCGGGATACCCTGTACTATATCTGTTACTGCTGCTCCATAACCAATCTGGGGGAGCAGCCAGAAATAGTCAAACTTAAACGTCATAATGAAAACCGGAATCAGGAACGAGAATACGATAATTACATACTGCACCTGCATATTTTTGGTGGCGCCAATCATTCCGGAAATGAGTGTATAAAGCAGAACAACTGATGATCCTATAATTACCGCCCATGTATAATCAAGCCCGAGGATCCACTTGAACATCAGTCCAATACCTCCAAACTGGCCTACACAGTATGCAAATGAAATAAGGATGGTAAATATAGCGCTGACAATACGCAGATTCCGGGAATAATACCGGTCACCGATAAAATCGGGTGCAGTATATTTCCCGTATTTTCTTATTTGTGCAGCCATTAATATCAGAAGCAGCACATAACCTCCGGTCCAGCCGACAACATAGGCCAGACCATTGTATCCGAATCCGTACATCATCCCCGCCATACCAAGCACAGATGCAGCACTCATCCAGTTTGATGCAATAGCCATTCCGGATCCTACCTTTGATATTTTTCTGCCTGCAGCATAATAATCTGCCGGATCTTTTGCCCGGAAAAAAATTCCTACAAGGACAAAGGTTATCAGAGTTGCAATAAGGATTATGGCCGGTCCGGTCTTGAAGCTCCCTTCAAGCTGGGTAAGACTTTCTGCATTTAAAGTAAGAACCGCTAAAAAAAACATTATAAGTGATAAATATATCTTTTTCATAATTATTGATTTTATTCAGGCTATTCGACTACTCCTTCTTTTTTTAACCGCCACTCAATCAACACATTATAGATTATACAAAGAGTAATGAACAGAATAAGGAGAAATACTGCAGTAAAAAAATAATGGAATGGAAATCCAAGAAATATGGTATCGGTGAGTTTTGATTGATTATGAGTGAGATATAGTTTCATGATCCGGGGTAAGCCGGTGAATGAGTTATCAGAAAGCGACACCGGAAATTTTACTTCCAGGCTGCTGATCAGAATGCCAGCTTCAAGTGAGGTTTGGTTGAAACCCGTGAAAGGTTCAGTTGCCGAAATAAGCTCCCTTGTTTTTGCTGATATATCTGCCTTACAATCAAGATATTCATCATCCTTTGCTGCAACAAGCTTTGCTTTCAGCAACTTCAGATCTGATACTCCGCTTATAAGATATGATTTAACACTGTCTGGAACGACTCCGTATATCAGACAGCTTATCGCCCCGGATAAAACCTTCTGGTCTTCGGGCTTTACAGTGTTCTTCCCCTTGACAAGAATGAGTGATTTAAGCAATGTTCTGAGATCATCCGGATCAGAATTCTCTGTTAGTGCTTCCGTCCAGGTTGATTCAAACATTATTAGAGCTTCTTCGGGTGTTGGTTTTTGAATTCCCCTTAGAAGAAACTGAAAGCCAAAAACAGCAACAGCCCATATCAGCAGCATTGAAAAGATAACATTCCGGTTTTTCTTTCCATGAAGGTTACGTGGCCTGAAAATACTGAAATCGTACTGATCGGTAGGTTCCATATAATTTTACGTTTTTTGCATTTATTGTGAGCCAATATACAGATTTTATAACAGGTTACATCTTGTTATCAAAAAAATATCA
>CAYWEQ010000035.1:4963-19735 GCA_964457185.1 uncultured Rikenellaceae bacterium | reverse complement strand
GATGCAAATCCGGAAGGGCATGCCGGCGAAACCAGGGAACAGAGAATTGAGGAGTTCATTGAGATCAATCCTGATGTTTATGTTGTCGGTCTCAGGGAGGGAACGATGCTGCTGGTTGAAAACCGAAAAATCAGGCTGATCGGACCACGTAAGGCAAGAATATTTAAAAAAGGCATGTTCCCCTCAGAACTCGGAAGCAGCGACGACTTCTCATTCCTGCTCTGATACAAGGTCACACATTCATTCAAATGAATTACCTTTGTCCACTGATTCCGGAACGGGAACCGGGTATCAGTATGGAATATGAGGCTGTTTCTTAAAATATTCAAAATAATTGCTGTTCTGGTCATTGCAGTTACTGTGCTTCTATTTACCGCTGCGTTCATTATGCAGGACAAGGTTGCAGATATTATCCTGAAATCACTGAATAAAAGCATATCGACCAAATTTGAATTTGAATCAGTCAGGTTGTCCTTCCTGCGAAAATTTCCCAAAGCTTCCCTTGACCTTAAAAAAGTACTGGTGCACTCCTCCGCTGACTTTGATAAAACTGCTTTCCCGGATTCAAATACTGATACCCTTCTGGCTGCAAATTCGGTATTCATAGAATTCAGCATAACTGACATTTACCGGGGAATTTATAATATAGAAAGAATCAGTGTCAGGGAGGGCAGTATGAACCTCTTCACCGATACTGCCGGCATGGTAAATTATGATATAACAGTTGAAACAGGAGAAAAGAGGGACAGTGATTTCACAATTGACCTGAAAAGAATTTCCCTGAATGATTTTAAAGCTCATTACAATAATCTTGCTATAAAGCTTTTGATTGAAGGGAAGGTTGAAAGCGGGTATCTGAAAAGCAGGATATCAGGGGATGAAATAGACTTTAATGGTGTTTCGTCAATGCAGATCAGTAATTTCCGGCTCTATAACACCGGTATCTCAAATACTGTTTCAGCGGATATTGATGTCAGTCTTCACAGTTCCGACAGCGGAACGGTTTTCAATAAGGGTTCCCTGAAAATTGATAATTACTCATTTTCTCTTAATGGATTTGTCTCTTCGGACGATCGGCTTGATTTATCTTTAACAGGAGATAATCTTGATATACAGGGAATTAAGAAATACCTCCCGCAAGAATTCATCAATAAGATTTCCGGCTATGACCCGGCAGGTGTTTTACAGGTCAGCAGCAGTATAAAAGGTCTTATGACCCGTACTTCCTATCCGGAAATAAAATTTAATTTCATTTTAAGCGATGGATCAGTAACCCTGATGAATAAAGCACTGAATTTAAACGGCGTTTCTCTGACAGGATTCTTTTCAAACGGCACAGAACATATTCCGCAGACCAGTTTGCTGACAATAAACAATTTCAGTGGAAACCTGGGTTCAGCGCAATATTCCGGATCTTTATCTCTCTGTAATTTTGATTCTTTAAATGGGACACTTCAATTAAAAGGTAAGGTTATTCCCGCTGAGCTGAAAGACTTTTTCGGGATTAATGCCATTTCTTCATCACAGGGATTCATCGACCTTGATCTTAAGCTGGAGGGTGCTGTCAGGGGCAAAGAAAAGTATACACCCTGGGATATCCTGGATTTGAATCCGGATGCGTACCTGGTTTTCAATTCGTTCTCTTTGGGCTTAAAGAATGACAGAATAATGATTGGCAGGGTAAACGGAAAACTGGTTTTAAAGGATTCAGTGACTGCAGATAATCTCAGATTTGAATACAGGGATCACAAATTTGCTGTAAGCGGGATATTTAAGGAGCTGCCGGAATGGCTGGCTGGAAGGTCTGTCATACTGATCGCTTCTGCAAACATAAGATGTGACCGCCTGATACCTGACATTCTCTCACCTGCCTCATCAGGTGATGATTCGTCTTCTGACAGAAAGAAGGCATTCACCCTGCCGCCAGACATAATCCTTGATCTGAATTTTATTGTTGATACATTCAGGATAAAACGGTTCAGGGCTGAAAAGATCAGCGGAACATTAAGCTACAAGCCAAAACTGGTAAATATTAAAACCTTAAGGTTCAATTCTCTGGACGGAATGATATCAGGTGACGGTTTTGTGGTTCAGAATCCGGATAAGTCATTTATTGCCAGGGGAAGTTTTGATCTGGAGGATATTAATATCAATTCTGCTTTCAGATCATTCAATAATTTCGGACAGGACTTTTTGAAAGCAGAAAACATAAACGGGGATCTGTCCGGTTCTCTTTCACTCCTTCTTCCTGCTGATTCTCTCTGGAAGACTGACATAAAAGCAATAACCGCCGAAGGCAAATATATTCTTGTAAATGGTGCGCTTATTGATTTTGAGCCTGTAAAACAGCTTTCTTCCTTTATTGAGGTTTCGGAACTTGAGAATATCAGCTTTGAAAAGCTTGAAAATGATTTCTTTATCAGGAATAATTACCTTTATATTCCTCAGATGGATATAAAATCTTCAGCGGCTGACCTGTCGGTCAGCGGGAAACACAGCTTTGACAATGATTATGAATATCATGTCAGGGTGCTCCTGTCGGAAATATTGAGCAGGAAGCTGAAGAAGCCAAAGCCAAACACCACTGAATTCGGAGCTGTAAAGGATGACGGGCTTGGACGAACATCGGTTCTTCTTAAAATTGAAGACAGGGGAGAAGATGTTAAGGTAGGGTATGATATCAAAGCTGCAGGGAACGAGATTAAAAGCGATATCCGGACTGAAAGACAGACGCTTAAAACCATCCTGAATGAGGAATACGGATGGTTTAAGAATGATACTGCTGTAACTCAGAAACCCGCAGCAGGCGCACCAAGGTTCAGAATAACATGGGAAGAAACTGATACGGTAAAAGTTGAAACGGAAAATCCTCCTGAAGAAAACAAGGAGAAACCGTTGAAGAATCTGTTTAAGAAAATAAAATAAGAAATTTGAACGGTTACCGCAATAGAACATCGTGGATGCTTTTTCTTTTCCTGTTCGCAATTCTTACAGGACTCGGATCTCTTGTCTATACCCGTTACCTTGTGGGGATCCTGAAAACCGAAGAAAGGGAAAAGGTGGAGCAATGGGCTGAAGCCACAAGACTCCTGATCCTTGCTGATTCCAGCCAGAATATTGATTTTCTCTATTCTATTATTGAAACCAACAACACCATTCCGGTAATCCTTACCGATGAGGCAGACAGCATTATCAGCTCAGGAAATTTTGATGAAATCCATATGCCTGATCCGTTATATCTGAGGGCACAACTTGAAAAAATCAAAAAGAAAAACAATCCGATAGTCATTGACCTTGGAGAAGACCATGCAAATCTTATTTATTACAAAGACAGCATTATTCTTACCCAGCTGAACTATTATCCTTATGTTCAGATGGGGATCATTGTGCTGTTCATTCTTGTGGCATATCTTGCTTTCAGTTCATCGAGGAAAGCTGAAAGCAATCAGGTATGGCTGAGCATGTCAAAAGAAACGGCTCATCAGCTTGGCACACCAACATCCTCACTGGCCGGATGGGTCGAGATATTACAGAACAAATTTCCTGAAGTTACACTTACCAAAGAGATTGCACTTGATGTTGAAAGACTGGAAAAAATAACCGAACGATTCTCAAGGATAGGATCAAAACCTGTCCTTAACTATGAAAATATCACAGCAATCATTTCCCGGACAATCGCTTATATCAAATCAAGGACATCATCCAAGATCAGATTCCTGCCGGGTTTTGATGATTCGAAGGCAGTCGTTGTTCCGGTCAATGCCGCCCTTTTTGAATGGGTTATCGAGAATGTCTTCAAGAATGCCATTGATGCTATGGAGGGCAGCGGTGATATCAGGATCAATATTTCGGAAACGGACAAGAATGTCCTTATTGACATTTCCGATACCGGAAAAGGGATCCCGAAAAGAGCCTACAAAAAGATTTTCAATCCCGGATATACAACCAAACTGAGAGGGTGGGGCCTTGGTCTCTCTCTTGCCAGAAGGATCGTTGAGGAGTTCCATAAAGGGCGGATCTATGTCAGAAATTCAGAGGTTGAAAAGGGATCATGCATCAGGATCATAATGAATAAATAATCTTGCCGATGAACCGGAAGGATATTGAGATAATGGCTCCTGCAGGATCACATGAGTCACTAGCTGCTGCAATACAGGGTGGTGCCGATTCAGTATATTTCGGAGCCGAACAACTCAATATGAGGGCCGGATCCACAAATAATTTTACCCTGGCCGATCTCAGGGATATTGCCGGAACCTGTAAAAATCACGGATTAAAAAGCTACCTCACTGTAAACGTGGTGGTTTATGACCATGAAATAAAACAAATGCAAAAGATCATTGATACAGCCGTTTCGAGCGGGATTTCTGCAATTATTGCATCTGATATTTCCGTGATAGATTATGCATTCCGTTCAGGGATTGAGGTGCATATCTCTACACAGCTTAACATCTCAAACGCGGAAGCTCTCAGGTTTTATTCGCGATGGGCCGATGTTGTAGTGCTTGCAAGAGAACTGAATCTTGACCAGGTAAAACATATTTCCGGTTTAATTCGTGAACAGGATATCAGGGGGTCCGGAGGAGAACCGGTAAAGATTGAAATGTTTGCTCATGGTGCCCTGTGCATGGCTGTCTCAGGAAAGTGTTACCTCAGCCTTCACGAGAATAACACATCTGCTAACCGCGGTAATTGCTATCAGACATGCCGCAAATCATATATTGTCACGGAAAAGGAATCCGGATATCAGCTTGAGATTGATAATGAATATATTATGTCGCCCAAAGACCTGTGTACAATCGGATTCATTGACAAAATGATGGATGCCGGTGTAACTGTATTCAAAATCGAAGGACGGGCACGTTCGGCAGAATATGTAAAAGTTGTCTCTTCATGCTACGATGAGGCTGTAAAGGCTGTTCTTGACGGAACATATACCAGTGAAAAAATTGACACCTGGAAACAACGGCTTTCATCAGTATTTAACAGAGGTTTCTGGGACGGTTATTATCTCGGGCAGAAACTTGGAGAATGGAGTACAGGGTACGGGTCAGCAGCTACAAAAAGAAAAGTGTACCTCGGCAAAGTCACCAACTATTTCACCAGGCTTAATGTGGCTGAGATAAAAGTTGAAAACGGTGACCTGAAAAAGGGAGATACCATCCTGATCATCGGACCGACGACAGGTGTTATTGAATATTCTGTCGGTGAAATCCGGGTTGATCTTAAAGATACCGAAACAGCAAAACAGGGTGAGCTCTGTTCAATAAAGATCCCTGAACACCTAAGGAGATCTGATAAAATTTTCAGATGGGTAAATGCTGAAGATCTTAAAAACATTAAATAAAGCCATTTACCAGGTTATTGTTTCTGCAGCTTTAAGTACTTTTTTTGCATTTGATTCAATATCGTCAGTGTCGGTTTCAATAAAGATCATCTTATCTGATGGTTTTCGTCTGATGCCATACATGTAAGCTTTATCATAGTATTTGAGAGTGATCTCAATGGCCTTGGCAAAATCTCCCTTTTCAATGGCATTCAGCGCTTCCCTGGTATTATCTCCTCCCAGTCGTTTACTTATCTTCTGTATTGATCCCCTGAGCATCTCAGGCGGATATTTTGAATACTCTTCTATAAGCCTTGGCAATCTTTTCGGGATTTTCATGATTAAAATTACCGCAGGGTATTCCTGCATATTGTCAAAGAAAATATCCGGTATAAAGACGTTTCCGATATTGCGGCTTTCATCTTCCATCCATACCGGAAGGTCCCTGTTTATCTTTCTCCATTCGTTGAAAAGAAGGTTTGCGAAATGCTCTGATGAGGGCTGGGGCGGCTGTCCGAGTGCACCGAAGGCTGAACCTTTGTGGTTCGCAAGTCGTTCAAGATCAATGACCTGATGACCCGTGTTCTTCAAATGCCTCAGAATATGTGTTTTACTGCTTCCGGTCATTCCTCCAAGGATAATAGTTTTACGCCTTTCAGAAAGAGAGGCAAGGATGTGATTGCGGTATGCTTTATATCCTTTTTCCAGTACTTCGGTTTCAATATCCCCCAGTGAAAAGAGCCATGCCATTGCCTCTGATCTCATTCCTCCCCTCCAGCAATGCACGAGCAGCTTCCCGTTTTTTGCTATTCCAAGAGCTTCCTTAAGCTTCAGGTGCATTTCAGGACCAGACAGTTCAATCCCCCTGATTATAGCGTTTCTGCGGCCTTCTTTCTTGTATTTAAGGCCAACGGCTTCGCGTTCACTGTCGTCAAAGAGGGGAATGTTACAGGCTCCGGGTATATGCCCGGATTTGAACTCTGAAGGAGATCTGACATCAACAACAGGTAATTGTTCTGCCAGTTCCAGAAATCTGCAGATGTCTGTCTTTTTCAGTTCCGGTATTATCATACCTGAAATTGGTTAAATGCCGCTCTAAACTGATTGCCGGTCTAATTCTTCTTAAAATGTTTAGCAAAGAGCTTTTTCAGCTCTTCAATTCTTACAGGTTTGGCAATGAATTCTTTAATGCCTGATAATTCGGCTTTCCTTCTGGCATCAGGCATATTGTCGGCTGTGAATGCGACCAGAAGAACGGACCTGTCGCTCTCAAGTATTTTCCTGGCCGAATCGTAACCACTCATTTCCGGTAAGATGAGATCCATGAAAATGAGATCGTAATGCTTTTCCCTGGCTTTTATCAATCCTGCTTTTCCGTCATCAGCCATCTCATATGAATATCCGAGTATTTTAAGCATTGTGCCGATCACTTTCTGATTCATTTTATTATCCTCAACCACCAGTATGTTTAAATTGCTCCTGATATCACTTATATCAACAGCTGCTGAGCCTGATTCAATATATGGGAAGCTATCCTGTATCATGGCTGCCAGTTCACTGATATTATAGGGTTTGACAAGGTAATGATCTATCCCCATTGTGATGCATTTCATGTAATTGCCCTTCATATCATTGGAGCTTATCATCATTATTATGATATTGCCTGAAAGGTTGTCTTCCCATATTGATCTGGCAACATCAAATCCGTTGAATTCCTCATCATCAATTATTACTATAAGATTATATTTGTCGTCTGACGAGTTCGGGTTTGCTTTGATCTGGTTTACTGTCAGCTTCTGGAAAGTTGTCACTGAAACATTCAATCCGAGCTTATGAAGCGAGCTCAGGGCCTCCTCGTCCCTGTTCTGTGATCCGCTGATGACAAGGGCTCTAATCCTGTCAAATGACCTGATATCCTTCTGGTTAAGGTTTTTGACTATTCGATCGTTGGAGTAAGCGGTGATCGTGAACCTGATTTTTGTCCCGCTGCTGCCGGAGATCCCTGATGGGCTTTCTGCAACCAGTTCACCTCCCATCATTTCAACAAGCTGGCGTGCAAGTATGGTACCGAAACCGGATTCATCACTGCTTTTTATGGCTTTTGACTCAATATTAATGAAATCACCGAATATCTTTTTCAGGCTGGCCTTATCGAAACTTATCCCGGTATCTGAAAGTTCAAATTCGATGGTCACTATCCCGTTCTTGTTGCTTTTCAGCCTGCACCCCATGCGGATCTCTCCCTTTTCTGTATTCTTGGCGGAATGATAGATAAGGTTGGTAAGTATCTGTCTGAGCCTGAAAGGATCAGCAATAATGCTTTCCGGAACATTATCATCAATACTGTACGAAAATTTTATGTCTTTATCAGCAATATATGTTTTTGCCAGGTCTGTACAGTAGCTTACTTCCGCCCTCAGGTCAAACGGTATCTCATCAAGGATCATCTTGCCTGTTTCGATCTTTGAAAAATCAAGTATATCATTTATGATATTCAGAAGTACTTCTGTTGACCTGCGTAAGATCAGGACAATCTCTCTGACCTCATCGGTCAGTTCATATTTACTCATCACATCTGTCATTCCGATAATGCCGTTCAGCGGTGTCCTGATCTCATAACTCATCCTGGCCAGGAATTCTGATTTTGCCACATTTGCCTTTGCCTCCTGCTTTCTTGCTGATTCAAGCATGGTAACATCTATCAGGATCTCCATATTTGCCTCTTCACCCATAAAAACGACCGGGATGCTGTTCCTGTACAGTACTATTTCTCCAATCTCTTTCTTGATTATTATAAACTGGTCGGGATTGAAGGATCCGCCAAGATTCCTGGCAAAATAATCACTTACATCAGAAACTGATGTCTCGGGAAAGATCTTCCCTTCCATTTCTTCTTCGCCGGAAAAGGAATACTGACCAGCTGCAACTTTATTTGCCTTGATTATCTCTCTGTCCTTGTTGTGTATAATAACTCCGACAGGCATTTTTTCAATAAGTTTAAAGAGCATTTTTTCAGACTCTCCGAGACGTTTTGTTTCAGATTTCTGCGATTTTATCTTTCGCCAGAAAACAAAAATCATGATCTGGATAAGGATCAGTGTTCCGACGACAATAAATGTGGAATTCCTTATGATATACTTCTGGAAGAAATCCGTAGGTGCCGAAAATACTATTCCAAGGTCCCTCCCCAGAAGCTGGGTCGAATAATAGGATGATATGATCTCTTTTGTCTTGCCATCTGTCGTTGCCTTGTGAACAAGGTTCTCCACCGAACCTTCGTAAAGAGCTGCGGTGATTGTGTTGAGTTGCGAATAAGTAATTTTCCTGTCAGCATTATCATAGACTATTTCTCCTGAATCACTTACGACCCATTGCCACTGGTAATCCTGCAGATTAAAAACTGAGAAAATATTATTGAAATAATTCTGATAATCTACTGAAACAGCAATATTGCCAACAACCCTGTTGTTTTCAAATACAGGAAGGTAATATTCATACTTTCTGTCTCCTGTCACCAACTTTTCTATATCAAAAATCTCTCCCTGCACATGAAGCATATACTGCTGGTCAAGCCATAAATTAGCATCTTGTTTTAAAGTATATTCATTCTTGTTGTCGTCAAACAGTTTAATGCCGGTAATAAAATTTTCATATTTCGAATAGAATAATTTCATCTTGTCAATTGCCCTGTACTGGTTATCCGGATTTTTGAAGAACATGGCAAGATCCTCTGAATAGCTTATCTCATTAAGGTCACTGAGGAAACTATTGTTTGTGCCGTCAACGGCAAGTCCTACTATCTGGACCTGACGGTCGAGTAACGCTACAATATAATTTATCTGTCTTTTGTAAAGGTTTCTGTAGTAAATGTAATTAGCCAGCATTATAACAAGGAATGCTGTGTAAACCATAATCAGTATCTTCTTCATCTGATAAAATTATTGTGCTGCCAATCAGGATAAAGATAATAAAAATATGACAATAGATTAGTTAAAGTTGCCAGGTGCCGGTTCCTGTTTGAACAAGCAACCAGCAACAAGTAACAAGCAACCTGATTTTTTAGTTTCACCTGTATTTACGGTTCTCATCCTCAAGGATATTGACATAGCTCCTGTACCGGAGCGCATCAATAATCCCCTCTTGCACCGCATCTCTCACTGCACAACCCGGTTCATCAAGATGAAGGCAGTTATAAAAGCGGCAATTTCGGGATATTCTGAATATCTCCGGGAAAAAATGATAGATCTCGTTCTTTTCCATGTCTACCACTCCAAAACCCCTTATGCCGGGTGAATCAATCACAAATCCCCCGAACGGCATCCTGTGCATCTCCGGAAATGTGGTTATATGCTTACCCTGCCTGTGATATTCCGATACCTTTTCTGTTTTCAGATTCAGCGAGGGATCAAAAATGTTAAGAAGGGAACTCTTTCCTACTCCGGAATTGCCTGCAAGCAAACTTACCCTCTCCTTCATTTTTTCCTTAATACTGCTTGTCCCTGTATTGTTGATCACAGAGAGCCTGAAACACTGATAACCTATCCTGTTGTAAACAGAGATAAGATATTCCATCCTCTCATTTTCTTCAGGTCCGTAAAGATCTGTCTTATTGATTATTATGTGTGCAGGGATTCTGTAAGCCTCGGCCGTGATCAGAAACCTGTCAATAAATTCCACCGGTGTCTCGGGAAATATGACAGTGATCATCAGAAACACCTGGTCGATGTTTGCGGCAATAATTTGTGATTCCTTTGACAGGTTTGTTGATTTTCTCAGGATATAATTCTTACGTTCAAGAACTTCTGATATTATACCTGATCTCCTGCTTTCTTCAAATTCAAAAAGTACATTGTCGCCAACAGCAACAGGATTTGTGGTTCTTATGCCCTTTACCCTGAATTTCCCTTTAATATTGCATTCAATAATCTCCCCTTCCCTGAAGAGAACCCTGTACCTGCTACCGGTTGATTTTATGACAACTCCCTGTTCCAAGTTAATTATCCGAAGCCATCAGCAGGAACGGCTTCATTTCAAAACTGTGATAAAAAGGTCTTAGCCTTTCAGTGTTGTAATGTTCGGATACCTTGACGATCTTCTTTGATGAAGCTACCACATCTATGGGAACATTGTCGTAGCGTCCATTCTTGAGGACCACTATTCTTCCGTGTATTCCCTTCAGAATAAGGTCAAGAGCAAGATTCCCGTAAGCCATAGGCACTATTGAATCGAGGGCATCCGGATCTCCGCCGCGAACCATATAACCGAGCTTCTGGTTGATGATATTTATTGTTTTTCCCGCGTTGTATTTACCTGAAAGCTCTTTGATTTTCTGGGAAACTACATCTCCTATGCCGCCAAGTTTGGCATGTCCGTAGGCATCTTTTTCGCTGTCTGCAAAGATCATCTCACCTCCCTTGAACATTGCACCCTCGGACACCAGCACTATTGAGTATTTACTGGGATTATGATTCCTGTCTTCCACCAGAAGTTTTGTAAGGAGTTCTATATCAAATTTGTACTCAGGGATGACACACCTGTTTGCTGATCCTGCCATCGTGGGAAGCATGGCAGTGAATCCTGCATATCGGCCAAAGACCTCGAGTACCATTATCCTTTCGTGCGATCCTGCAGATGTCCTCAGTGTGTTTGTCATCTGAATTGTCCTCGACACACAAGTGCTGAAACCGATGCAATAATCAGTTCCTGGAACGTCGTTGTCCATCGTCTTCGGAATTGCAACAACCTTGATGCCCTTCTTGTACAGGTGTACTCCATAGCTTAGTGTGTCATCACCGCCTATCGGCACCAGGTAGTCTACATTCAGCCATTCAAGGTTTTTGATCACTTCAGGCGTAAGGTCGTTCATCTCTGCATTATAAATCCCCTGAAGATGGTCAGGTACGCTTGATTTTGACATATGGCTTGGTCTTGTCCTGGAAGTATGCAGGAAAGTACCACCGGTCCGTCCCGCCTTATTGACAATATCGTCGGAAAGTGCCATGAAATTATTGCTGTTGTCGTACTTGTGATCCCTGATAAGCTCCGTAATGCCGGCCCATCCTCTCCTCAGTCCAATAACCTTATACCCTTCGCGGTTAGCACGTATTGTCACCGCACGTATCGCAGGATTGAGCCCGGGCACATCTCCTCCTCCGGTCAGAATAGCAATAATTCCCTTCGTCTTCTTTTGGTTGACTACGCTGATTTGTTCTTTAGTTGCTGCCATATTCCTTTTTTTTGAGACCACTAAAGTAAGACATTTTGATTTTATTCCAAAAACCTGTCATATCAGTAATTATTAAGTTTTGATTAATTTGCAAACCATTTAATAATCTGCAGAATGAACGAAAATGAAAAAGTCCTGATCACCGGCGGAAGCGGAAAGATAGGGAAATATCTTACTTCACTGCTGCTGACCGAAGGGTACCAGGTCGTACACCTCTCAAGACAGCAAAGCAAGTTTGGAAAAGTAAGAGTCTTCAGGTGGGATCCTGATAAAAAGGTCATCGACCCGTTAATTTTTGAGGGTATTGATTATATTATTCACCTGGCCGGGGCAGATATCGGTAAAAAATGCTGGACGAGGAAAAGAAAGGACGAAATAGTGAGGAGCCGTGTGGATTCAGCATTATTCCTTTTTAAAACAGTTTCCGAAAACAATATTCTGTTGAAAGCTTTCATTTCCGCATCTGGAACAGGTTATTATGGTTCAGTGACATCGGAAAGAATTTTCACTGAGGATGACCTCCCTTCATACGGTTTTCTGGCTGACACATGCAGAAAGTGGGAAGAGGCGGCATGCTATTTTTTAAAGCTTGGGATACGTACGGTAAGGATCAGAACTGCCTTGGTTCTTCACCGGGATTCTTATATTCTCTCAAAACTCCACGGACCGGTGAAAAAAGGTATTTTACCCAGGCTGGGAAGCGGCCGTCAGTATATGCCATGGATACATATTGCTGACCTGTGCAATATTTATCTGAAAGCCTTAAGAGATGATAATATGGCAGGGGCGTATAATGCCGTGTCTCCGGGGCATGTCACTCACCTTGAGTTTATTGATTCGTTTGCACAGGCTATGCACAAGAAGGCATTTTGCCTTCCTGTTCCGTCAGTGATATTAAGAACCGGCTTCGGGAAAATGGCCGATATTGTATTAAAGGGAAGCCGTGTATCACCGGGGAAAATACAAAAAGCAGGTTATCAGTTTATCTTTGACAACCTGCCTGATGCCCTGGCTGATATAATTAAATTCTGATTATTGTTATTTACCTCCAATCTGCATTTCGGCCACCCTGAATGTCGGAGCAGCATTGATCCTGTTAAGATCCAGGTCGTTCCCTATCATATCTATTGCACTGAGGATGTCAAATGCACTGCCTGCTATGGTAATCCCCTTTACCGGGTGAACAAATTCACCGTTTTCAATCCATAGTCCGCTGGCGCCTCCGCTGAAATTACCGCTGACGGCATCTATCCCATAGCCCGTTACCTCAAGGAGAAGCAGACCCTTTTTGGTTGCAGCGATAATCTCATTCCTTGTATGTTTCCCGGTTGAAACATATACATTATGAGTACCTATCCCCGGAAGCGAGCTGAAGCCTCTGCGTGAAGCGTTTCCGGTGCTTTTTACGCCTGCTCTCTTCGCGGCCTTTGTATTATAAATGAAGCTTTTCAGAACACCGTTTTCAACAAGCACGTTCTTGATTGTTGGAACTCCTTCTCCGTCAAAGGGAGTGCTTCCCAGGCTTTTCTGCATGGTGCCGTCATCAGTTATGGTGAGCAGCGGCGATGCAAACTGCTTATTCAGGTGGTCTTTCAGAAAGCTTGCTCCCTGCAGAACACGTTCTCCGTTTATGGCAGTGATAACTCCTCCTATCAGCGCCCTGGCAACATCCGGATCAAACACAACAGCAGCTTTCTGTGTCTTTATCATTACAGGATCCAGGAGCTCAATGGCTTTCTTGGAAGCTACAGCTGCAATCTCTTCAAGCGGTTTAAGGTCAGAAAAGAAAATCCGTGAACAATATTCTCCCCCTGTGTTCTTCTGGTCTCCCTTTTCGGCAACTACACCGACGCCAACTGAACAGCCGGATGATTTGAAAGATTTTATTATTCCGTTTGAGTTTCCGATAAATATTTCCGATTCATTTTCACTGTAACCTGCTCCGGCGCTTTTTGTGATCCTCGGATCTTTCATGGCAAGCTTTTCCAGTTCAAGCGTCATACTTATCTTTTTGTCCATTGGCTCTGCCGCAATCCCGGGATCAAAAAGATCTTCTATAGCAGTTATCCCTTTATCATCAGTCAGAATATTGTTTTCATCCGGAGTTGAGAGCTTCGCGAAGGCTATTGCCCTTGAAATAGTGTCCTCAAGCGACCTGCTATTGAAATCGTTGCAGTGGCTGAAACCCATTCTGCCGTCAACAAAAACCCTGAAGCCTACTCCCTGGGTAGCAGCTTCCTCAATTGTTTCAATTTCAGATTTCAGAATGTTGATTGAAAGGCTCCTGTTTGTTTCAAGAAAAACTTCTGCAGCATCGGCTCCGAGGCTTATGCATTTTTTAACAAGCTTTTCGGTTAAGTCTGTATTTTTCATGATTATCACGTTGAAGTTAAGATTATGCTTTGCTTCCTCCTACATTTATCCCTCGTATTCTTACGGTAGGCTGGCCTGCCATTACTTCCGCAGCCTGCCCTTTGCCACATATGCCCGGACCGAATTCAAGGTTATCACCAACAGCATCAATATTTGATATGACATCCATGCATGAACCGATGAGTGTTGCCCCCTTTATAGGTTTTGTCTTCTTCCCGTTTTCGATCAGATACGATTCCCTGCAGGTAAAATTAAATACGCCTGTTATCGGATTTACGCTTCCGCCGCTAAGGCTCTGAACATATATGCCTTTTTTTGTTGAGGCAAGGATGTCTTCGGGATCGTCCTTCCCTTTTTCAATGAAAGTATTTGTCATCCTCGGGATGGGAATATACCTGAATGATTCGCGTCTTCCGTTACCCGTCCTTTCCATGTCAAGCTGTTTTGCACTGAGAATATCAGTCATGAATCCCTTCAGAACCCCATTTTCTATCAGCACGTTGCGTTTGGCTTCGGTGCCTTCATCGTCAAAGTTTATTGTTCCCCGGAAGTTGGGAATAGTGCCGTCGTCCACCATTGTAAAGCAATCACTTGCAACCTTCTGTCCCATTTTCCCTGTAAATGCGCCGACCCCTTTTGCAATATTATCGGCTTCAAGAGGATGTCCCACAGCCTCATGGACAAGGACTCCTCCCCATCCGTTTTGCATTACAACATCCATTATCCCTGCCGGGGCCTCTTCTGCCGCAAGCATTGCGACGGCTTCCCTTGCGGCATTCCTGGCAACAGTTTCCGGTGTCACCTTTTCGAACATTTCGAATCCCGAATGCTGGCTCAGTCTTTCACG
>CAYWEQ010000035.1:2287-4863 GCA_964457185.1 uncultured Rikenellaceae bacterium | reverse complement strand
CCCTGGCTGATCCCGTATAATCCGCTTTTGAATTTTGACTCCTCCATCACTATCTCGCGGGAAATACGGTTTTCAATGTATATGTCAGCAAAATCGCCGCCTTTTTCAAGGGCCTTTGATATTATCCTGGCAAGCATCTCCCTGTCCATATCCAGGCCGGCTGAGCCGCCTGCTCCTTTCTGGCAGGAGACCAGCTGCGCTAGCAGGGCCGGAGTAGCTGCTATCAGCAGACCGCCCTTCATGCTCAGCTCAAGAAACCTTCTTCTGGGAATGTCTCTTACACTGTATTTTTCAATTTTCATGATAAAAGTTTTTATTTGTTTATCTGTTGTCTGACTGTCTTTTCAACTGTTTTAAATGAATTCCTAAAAATATAAATTATTTTTAAGCTCTTACCTGATAATAAATTCATTGTCTTTTAAAACGCCTCCTCTTGTTGACAGGACGGTTGCTTTACCCTTCACCTCATCCCTTTTATACAGCCGGATATTGAACACGGCCGTTGTCACAGAGCCTCCTTCTGTAAACGGAACACTCTTAAATACAGGCCTTTTTTGCACTTGCCTTTCGAAATCCGAAAAACCTCCTCTCATTTCTCTTTCTCTGGGAGGCCGGGCTTCCTCAATTACTTTATATCCCGGCTTCCCCGAAGCAGAGCCTGTGGTATCAAGGTCAAGAACAACCCTGTCCTCGCTGACTATCTTTACAAGATATGCCTGTTTCAGAGCAGTTGGAAGCTTCCCGGTATTCCTGAAACTCACTTTCAGCTGATAATCAGCTGAATCTGCTTTATATGATTTTGTCCTTTTCACTTCAATATTCTCCCATGCGAGCTCAGGAAGGTGCTTTGCCATTTCGATGTTGAAGAGGCCCTGGTTTTTTACCCATGGCTCAAGATGCTTTGCCGGGGGATTCTGAGAGAAGAACTTGGGATCAAATCCTCCGATCTCAATATCCCCGTAAACAGGATGGTTTGCAGGTTTCCATTCAAAGAATCCTACTCCGTCATTTTCCTCATCATCCCACTTTATCCCGTCAACCTGGTCAATAGTTCCGTCACCGTCATAATCCTTGTTCCTGCCGCCATTCCATATTTCATCACCATACCATATTGCCCCGAAATACCAGTATCCAAAATCGGGTCCATGGCCGAAAAGAGGAGAGCCTTCTCCGTAGTCATCGTAAACATCCCCGGCTTTTTCATAACCTGTTATCTTTTTCCCCAGTTCATCGAAAAGCTTATACCATTTCAGGTCCTCAGGGTACATTCTTTCGGCTGAAGGAGATGTGGAAGGAGGCCTGAGGTGCATTGGTACGCTAGTATCCATTGAATTCACCACGTAAATGTTTGGATGGGAAAGAAGAAAAGTGACAACGGCCCTGGTTTCGGTTTCGCTCAAAGGATATTCGCCAGCTCCCCTCTGTGTGTTTCCTCTTCCTGTTGCCTCCTCTTCCGGTCTCCAGTTTTCAGGATAATTCCTGTGAAGATCCAGCCCCCCTATGCCGTCTTCATTTATCCGGCCGTCATTGTCGTTGTCAATTCCCTCACTTGATGACAGGTATATGCCTTTACCTGCAGCAACCCTTTTCATAATCCTGCCAGTTGAATCCCTCGGATCAGGTATAAGATTTCCTTTTTTTTCGTCTTTCCATCTCATAGTAAGAATAACACCGTTACTGTCAAGGTCGTCGGGAGCATCCTCGTCCAGCAGACCGTCGTTATCATTATCATCAGGACGAACAGTGCTCCTGTTGCTTTGCGCGGTATGCAGGTAAAGATTATTTCCGTCAGGATTGTTTACAGGCTTCAGGTAAATGGTTTTAGTGTCAATAAGATGTGTGACATCAGGATCTTTTCCATAGTTTTCAAGAAGATATTTTATCATCCACAGGACACATTCTGCACTTGTTATTTCACCGCTGTGCCTGTTTCCTTCAAAGAATGCAGCAGGTTTATCTGTATCTTTCCCGGTCTTCTTGTTTGTAAGCGTTATCTGCATAATTGATCGTCCTTCAAAGCTCTTTCCGACTTCATACAGATCAATAAGATCAGGGTAGGCTTCAGCCCATCTTTCAAGCCAGTCATAGATGACGGTTAATGAATGGTATTTATCGAAAGTCAGGCTGTCTCCGGTTTCATACTGAACATACATAAGTTTTGTTTCAGGGAAAAAACTTATACCATGTCTTTCTCCGTAAACAGTATATAAAGGAATCTTTTGAGGTTGCTGACGCAGGGGTTGACCAGGTTGTCCGTATGATAACACATAAATCGACAAAATGCAAGGCAATAATAATAATGTCTTCATAATTAATAACTTAAGTATAGTAATCCTGAAACAAAAATTCTTTAAAAGCTATCGGGAGATTTATGCGGTATTTATCCTCTTTTGGATAGAATTTCAAGTTTATTTATGTCTGTTATTTCAATTGTTTTCCCGGATACCTTAATTATGCCGTCCCTGTTAAAATTTGAAAGTGTTCTAATTACATTAGCGGTGCTCATCCCTATATATTCGGCAATTTCCTTTCGTGAAACGGGCAGGTCAAAGATCCTTGTTTTATATATCTCATTG
>CAYWEQ010000035.1:0-2187 GCA_964457185.1 uncultured Rikenellaceae bacterium | reverse complement strand
AGTTTCACAAGGCCGCTTTTAAGGTATTTGAATTCCGTTATATTATCTCCTTCCTTATGAATTATCTCTCCTTTGCTGAAGGATCTTTCTTCCTTGTTGTCGCATAATTCCTGGATTTTCTCGTTATCAAGAAAATCAAATACAACATTTCTGAATTCACAATTTTCACAGATACAACGTGTTTTCCTGTCACTCATGATTATCACTTTGATACAAATTTACATTTTTCCCGATCACTATTTAATTCATTGATTTGTTTTATTGCCAAATTTCGATCTATTTTGAATAATATACTGGCTGTAATAAATTATGTATTATACATGATCTATAAAACTGATTATCATATACATACTTCTTTCAGTGACGGCAAGGCTCTTCCAGAGGATTACATTTCCGCCGCAATTCAGGCCGGGTTATCAGAAATAGGTTTTTCAGAACATCTTTCATTATTCAGGGAGAACCAGGACTGGGTAATGAATCCTGATAATACCCCTGAATTTGTGAATCACATTGAGAATCTGAAAAAGAATTCAAATAAGATAATTGTTAAAACCGGGATGGAGGTAGATTTTTCCCCGGGTAAGGAGAAAGAGATTGAACTGTTCCTTGACAGGTTTGATCTTGACTACAGGATCGGATCTGTACATTACCTGGGTGAAAAAACTGTTGATCTGGGTCCTGAATTCTATGAAGGAAAAAACATCGACACTTTGTTTGAATCATATTTTGAACATGTTATGGCAGCAGCATCATCAGGCCTCTTCGACATTATAGGGCACTGTGATCTTATAAGGATTTACGGATATAAGCCTTTTGCTGATCCTGAACCTTTATACAGGAAGCTTGCCTGGATCATGAAGAAGAATAATGTTGCATTTGAGCTTAATACAAACGGCAGGAACAGGCCTATGGCTGATTTTTACCCCGACAGGAGGTTCCTTAATTTATTCCGGCAGGAAAACGTACCTGTTTGTGTCAATTCGGATGCACATATGCCATCCCGTGTAGGGCAGTATTTCGATGAAGCTTATGATCTCCTGAGACTTGCAGGATATACTGAAATGGCCGTCTTTACAGGCAGAAAAAGGGAAATAATGCCATTCTGATCATGATAAGCAAACAGACTGATACGTGTTATATTTACACTTATTATTACAAACCACCCGATCATGAAAAAGTCATTCAAGCTCCTGGCATACTGTATTTCTGTAATTGTTTTCGCTTCGGGGTGCACCACGCGTGAAGAGAGCGTCATAAATGCAGTCGGACCGGAGGTTGTATCTTTCAGGGCTCTGCCTTTCAGCCTGACAGATGTAATCCTTCTTGATGGTCCGTTTCTCCATGCAACAGAACTTAACAGGAAGATCCTGCTTGGTTATGAACCTGACAGATTGCTGGCAAAATTCTATACAGAAGCCGGACTTAAACCAAAGGCAGAACATTACCTCGGATGGGAGGATGAATCTCTCGCAGGACACTCTCTTGGTCATTACCTGAGCGCATGCTCAATGATGTACCAGACTACCGGTGACAACCGGATCCTTGACAGGGTAAATTATATCGTTGATGAACTCAAGTTGATCCAGGATGCCGATGGCGATGGCTATATCGGTGCTTTTCCTGATGGGAAAAAGGTGTTTGAGGAGGAGGTGGCCAAAGGAAATATCCGGTCTGCAGGATTTGATCTTAACGGCATCTGGGCTCCATTCTATACACAACACAAAGTAATGGCCGGATTAAGAGATGCATACCGCCTGTGCGGTAATAAAACAGCCCTGGAAGTTGAAAAACGATTTGCCGACTGGATTGGAACAGTAGTAATTCCTCTTAACGATGAACAGATACAAAAGATGCTTCACTGTGAGCATGGCGGGATAAGCGAAACCTTTGCTGATCTGTTCGCTGATACTAAGGATGAAAAATATCTTAACATATCCCGGATATTCTATCATAAGGCTATTCTCGATCCCCTGAAAAATGAAGAGGATATCCTTCCCGGCAAGCATGCCAATACAAATATCCCAAAACTGATCTCTCTATCGAGACTTTATGAACTTGCCGGCGATACATCTGACAGGAAAGCTGCCGAATTTTTCTGGCATACCGTTACTGAGCATCATTCATATGTAACCGGCGGCAACGGTAATAAAGAATACTTCGGACCGGCTGACAGCCTCAGAAACCGTC
>CAYWEQ010000034.1:4135-20032 GCA_964457185.1 uncultured Rikenellaceae bacterium | reverse complement strand
TTACCCGGAATCCCTTGCTCTCCATGTTAAGAACAAGATTCTCACCCATAACTGCAAGCCCTATTAAGCCTATGTCCGATAGTTTTCCCATATTCATATTGTTAATACTTTGGATTTTATAATTTTCCGCGTTCCGTGTTCCGCGTTATGTGTAACCCTGAACCCGGAAGCTTTTCTTTTATCTTTCTACTTTTATCTTTCTACTTTTATCTTTTATCTTTGTAATACTCTTCCACAACCTCATCCAACACCCTGCTCGTTCTTGCTGCTGTGATACCGGTGCTTACAGCGTTCCCTTCGCCCGATAATGTATTCACGATCTGCTCAATAAGGTAATACTGAACATTTTCAGGCCTTTCATTAATGAACTCCTGCCGCCCTTTTTCATTTATAAGCACTATTTGTTCGAAGCTGAAAGTAGAGCTCTTGATCATGCCTTTTTCTCCGAAGATCTCAAGAGAATCCCTGTTACTCTCAGGTGAGAGACTGAAGCACCAGTTCCCTGTAGCTGCAATATTGTTCCTGAAAATAAATCCGGCTGACACAAAATCTTCAGCTTCATATAATCCTGCCTGATTAAGTGCCACTGATTCAACTTTTTGTATGGGGCCAAACAGGAAATCCAGGTAATCAAGCTGGTGTGAGGCAAGGTCAAAGAAATGTCCTCCTCCTGAAATTTCAGGCATAACCCTCCATGGCAGCCGGCTGGCCTTTTCATCTTCTGACAGAAAGTTGAATAGCTGAAGCTGGACGAATCTTACTTTGCCGATGGAGCCATTCTCAATCAGTTCCTTTATTCTGAGGAATCCGGGAAGGGTTCGCCTGTAATAAGCAACAAAGACAGGCAGATGATATTTCTCAGCAGCTTCATTTATCCTGACACATTCTGAATAATTCAGTGCCATCGGTTTTTCAATGTAGACCGGCTTTCCGGCCTTTAGCACTTTAACGGCATATTCTGCATGGCTTGCGGGGGGAGTGGCTACATATACTGCATTTATATCGCTGTCATTTATAAGATCCTCAGCACGTGAATAAAATCTGGGCACATTATGCCTTTTTGCATAATCCTCTGCAAGAGCTGCATCACGTCTCATAACAGCCATGAGCCTTGAGTTTTTGACTTTATTGAAAGCGGGACCGCTCTTCACTTCAGTCACTTTTCCGCATCCGATAATGCCCCACCTTATCATTTATTGCAATTTTGTTCATACTTTATTTAAGTCTCTCCCTTGAGCTCCACAATCCTACTGCGGGATTTGAAATATAGAATATTTCCTCTTCGTTTGATATCTTGTTAAAGCCATCTTTCAGTTTGTCAGGATTGTATCTTTTCATAATTTTTTTGAGAACGGCATATTCAAAGTTTACCGATTCAATTTCTTCTTTTGTAAGGTATCCCGGACAATATGTTACTTTAAACCTGCCTTCAGTGCTGCCATGGATAAAATGAGCGGCGGCACTAAGGTTGTTCCTTAGCTCCTCGTCTTCCCTTATAGCGACAAGCGTGGCCGGAGTACCCCTGTAACCATATTTCCTTATCAGCCTGTCTATCTCCTTATCTTCACCAAATTCCCGTAGTCCTGGTGCAAGGATTATCAGTTCACCGTCATCAGCCATGGCCATTCGTGTCCTGTAGATGCTTTTATTTCCCAGCCAGGTGCTTTTGAATTCTGAAGGATCAAGATACACAACTACCTTTTTAAGGGGTTTGTCGAACACTGTGAAGTTGACCATAAGCGACAATTCCGCTGCCAGCCTGAAAACCTCTTCATCGTCTCCGATATATAGTCCCCTTATCACAAGCTTGCCTGTTTCATCATAGCCGATCACTGTATGAATATAGACCACAGGCAGTTGGCTGATAAAATGCGAAGCTGCATAGTTAAGCATTCTTCTGACGGGATTATCAGCTTTTCCCAGTATTCTTTCAATGCCATACACTGCTCCAACAAAATGGCTTTTATTGATCCCTTCAGAGCCGCCGGTACCTACAAAGAGGTTCTTGTTATAATTAGCCATTCCTATTACTTCGTGCGGAACGACCTGGCCTACAGACAGAATGAGGTCATGACCTCCGTGATACACCAGCCTGTTAAGCTGGGCAGGCCATGAATAATCAAGCGCTCCGTCTGTGATCTCAGATATGTATTCTCCCGGAACTGTCCCGACTGTCACAATATCATTTCTCCAGTCGTGTACCCTGAACAATCCTTCAGGCACACCTTTGAACATTTCATTAAGTTCCTCTGTGCTCATTGGCTTATGCGTTCCCAGAGCGGGAAGAATATCCGTAAGGTTTTCCTTATAGTATTTATATAGGAGTGTGGTAATGTCACCGGCCCGGGAATGAAACCTTGTAAAATCAGGAGGTACAACAAGGACTTTTTTCTTTGGTCCCAGTTTTACGAGGGCCGAATAGAGGCCATATTCCAGGTCGTTGGAATTGATTACCGTTGTTGGTGAACCTGATTGATAATATATCATTTAAAGACAGTTTTTAATTATCACTAGACTCATTTTAATATTCCATATTTCAGGTTCCAGGTTCCAGGTTCCAGGTTCCAGGTCACCATTAATCTGAAATTTGGAATCTGGAATTTTAAACTCCCGAATAAGCACTGAATCCTCCGTCGACCGGTATAACCACCCCTGTAACAAATTTCGACAGGTCTGATGCCAGGTAAAGAAGTGTGCCTGTAAGTTCATCGGGTGAGCCATATCTTTCCATTGGTGTGCTGTTGATTATCTTCCTGGACCTTGCTGTGGGTTCGCCTGTTTTTTCATCAAAAAGCAGGAACCTGTTCTGGTTTGTTACAAGGAATCCCGGAGCAATGGCATTAACTCTTACTCCCGTCTTTGAAAAGTGAACTGCAAGCCATTGTGTGAAATTATTAACAGCAGCTTTGGCGGCTGAGTATGCCGGGATTTTTGTAAGTGGCCTGTATGAGTTCATGGATGAAATGTTGATTATTACACCTGACCTCTTATTTACCATATCTGAACCGAAAACCATAGATGGCAGCAGGGTACCCTTGAAGTTAAGGTCAAAAACCTTATCGAAACCTTCGACCTGAAGTCCGAAAAAAGTATCTTCCGGTTTCTCGCTGCCCTCCATTTTTTCTACTTTCGTTGTCGCTGCGGGTGAGTTTCCTCCGGCACCATTGATAAGAATATCAACCTGACCAAACTTGTCATTCACTTCCTTTTTTGCTGCCTCAAGAGAGCTCTTTTCCAGGACACTTGCGGAAATACCTATCGAAGGTATACCGAACGCCTTTTCAATTTCTGCGGCCACCCCGTCGGCTGCATCCTTGTTGAGATCAAGAATCACTGTCCTGACGCCGTTGGATGCCAGCGATTTAGCCATTTCTGAACAGATCACACCGGCGCCTCCGGTTATAACGGCAACTTTATTTTTAAGGTTCAGTTCGTTCATAGATCGTGGTTTTAGAATCCAAAATACTCCTTTGCATTTTTATATGATATCCCTTCAATCATACGTTTAAGAAGCTGCTCCTCTTCCGGGATCATTCCCTTTTCAACCTCTTCACCAACATAATTGCATACAATGCGTCTGAAATACTCATGCCTCGGATATGACAGAAAGCTTCTGGAATCTGTCACCATGCCGACAAACCTGCCGAGCAGTGCCAGCGATGCAAGATCCCTCAGGTGTTTCTCCATGCCGTTTTTCTGGTCAAGGAACCACCATGCAGCTCCATATTGCACTTTAACTGGCGTTGAACCATCGTTAAAGTTCCCGGCCATAGCTATCATCATTTCATTATCAGCAGGATTAAGATTATAAAGAATAGTTTTTGCGAGCTGTTCTGTTATATCAAGACTGCTGAGAAATCGCGACATTTTTAGCGCATCCTGGGGAACGCCTATTGAATCCCATCCTGTATCAGGACCCATCTGTCTGAACATCCGCGCATTGTTATTTCTCATTGCACCTACATGGAATTGCTGCGTCCATCCTCTTTTGTGGTTCATCCGGCATAATTCAGTCATTACGGCAGTTTTATACTTTTCCGACTCCCCGCATGAGAGAGTTTCTCCCTTCAGCAGCTTTTTAAATATTATATCAGCTTCAGAAGCTGTAAATGAATCAAAATAGAAACGGTCAAGGCCATGATCCGATAATCTTGCTCCCATCTCATGAAAGAATTTGTGTCTGCCATCAAGACTTTCGATCAGATCATCGAAGGATCTGATTTCTTTCCCGACTGCCTCGCCAAGCTTCTCAATGTATGATTTGAATTTTGCAGGATCTTCAGTTTTCACAACGTTATCTGGACGGAATGCCGGCAATACTTTTATTTCAAATGAATCCCGTAGCTTTTTGTGATACTCAAGATTGTCTGCAGGATCGTCGGTGGTGCAGACAATTTCCACGTTCATTTTCCTCATCATCGACCTGGTGCTGAATTCACTTGTCATGAGAAGAGCACTTGCTTTTTCATAAATCTCTTTTGCTGTTGAAGGAGAGAGCAGTTCTGAAATGCCAAAATACCTGGCGAGTTCAAGGTGTGTCCAGTGATACAGAGGATTCCCTGCAGTAAATGGTACAGTCTCGGCCCATTTTGAGAATTTTTCCGGATCAGAACCATTGCCCGTGCAAAATTTCTCATTGATGCCGTTGGTCCTCATGGCGCGCCATTTATAATGATCACCTTCAAGCCACGCCCGGGTAAGGTTTTCAAACTGACGATCGTCACAGATCATAGCAGGGGATAAATGACAATGAAAATCAATTATCGGCTGACTTTCAGCATATTGATGATATAATCGTAATGCAGTCTTATTGGTGAGGATGAAATCCTCATGAATGAATGGTTTCATGCCGGGAAGTTATATTATTGAAAATAACAATATTGCTTTTGCAATATACCAAATATATTTTCGTGAACGAACACGAAAATAGGAATTACTATCAAATATTTCAACAACAATTCAACAGGATTTAATAAATTAGAGGCGATATTTTTAAAATGGTCAGAGGATTCATTTTAGTTTCTGTTCATAATTAAAAGCCATATCATGAAAGTTGAATTACGTTACGCCTCACACCCGCTGGATTTTAAAGGTTACGATACTGAAAAAATCAGAAAGGAATTTTTAATAGAGAAGATTTTCATCAATGAGGAGATTTCAATTGTATATACCTTATACGACCGGTACATGGTCGGAGGGGCGATGCCGGTAAAGAAAGCACTTCTGCTTGAAACAGCTGATGACCTTAAATCGGACTATTTCCTTGAGAGGAGGGAGATGGGTATGATAAATGTCGGAGGACCGGCAGTAATTGAAACGGCAGACAAGGTATTCAGGATAGGGCACAAAGAAGCCCTTTACCTCGGAAAGGAAACAAAAAATGTGGTCTTCAAATCAGCTGATCTGAAAAAACCTGCAAAACTGTACATTAATTCAGCCCCCGCACATCATAAATATCCTTCGCGAAAAGTTACTCTTAAAGAAGCAGATGTTGTTGTGACGGGGACCCCGGAAGCATCAAACCACAGGACTATTAATAAACTGCTTGTAAACAGTGTTCTGCCTACATGCCAGCTGCAGATGGGAATGACTGAACTGAAGCCTGGAAGTGTCTGGAATACCATGCCGGTACATACTCATAACAGGAGAATGGAAGCCTATTTCTACTTTGAAGTACCTGAGAAACAGGGAATCTGTCATTTCATGGGCAGCCCTGATGAGACACGCCATATCTGGATGAAAAATGAACAGGCAGTTCTGTCACCATCATGGAGTATCCACAGTGCTTCGGGAACATCAAATTATACGTTCATATGGGGCATGGCAGGAGAGAACCTCGATTATGGCGATATGGATGTACGTTATCCAGATACACTCAAGTGACCCCCCATCCCCCCTAAAGGGGGGCTAATACACTAATGATTTGATAATTTGTTTATATATAGATCATTAGGCCCCCTTTAGGGGGCAGTCCGCGAAGCGGACGGGGGTCAGCTTAAATTTGGAGCAGAACTTTATTAAAAGACATATAATATTTATTTATATTCAAACAATGAAAGACTTATTTGATTTAACCGGAAAGGTTGCCCTCGTTACAGGAGGCACACACGGAATTGGACTTGCAATTGGACTCGTTCTGGCAAAGGCAGGAGCGAAGGTATGTGTAAACGATATCCAGGATGATAAGCTGCAGGGATGTATCGAATCGTTTGAGAAAGAAGGCTTTGACGTAAATACTCTTAAGTTCAATGTCACCGATGAGAAGGATGTTGATATGGGTATATCCCAGATCGAAAAGAATACCGGGTTCATTGACATCCTTGTAAATAATGCCGGCATAATTAAGCGCATTCCGATACTTGATATGCCTGTTGCCGACTATAAGCAGGTTATTGATGTAGACCTTGTTGCACCTTTTATTGTTTCCAAAAGAGTTGTCCCAAAAATGATAGAAAAGCGCAGCGGCAAGATAATCAACATGTGCTCTATGATGAGTGTTTACGGACGCAATACAGTTTCAGCATATGCTTCTGCAAAGGGAGGACTGAAGCTGCTTACGCAGAATATGTGCTGTGAATGGGCAAAGTATAATATCCAGATCAATGGCATAGGACCAGGCTACATTGCCACTGCACAAACAGCACCTATCCGGGAAAACGGGCATCCATTCAACGACCTCGTCATGACAAGAACACCGGCAGGAAGATGGGGCGAACCAAATGATGTTGCCTATGCAGCTCTCTTTCTTGCATCCAGGGCCAGTGACTTTGTAAACGGCCACATCCTTTATGTCGACGGCGGGATCCTCGCTAATTTCGGATATGTTAAAGGCGAGAATGAAGTCTGAATGTCTTGCTTTCGTGCGACCTTGCAGTCTGATTTGCCTTTGAACCCTCTATTTATCTTCCTCCTCGGGTTTTGAATAAAGATCCTCTTTTGCTCTGCCGTTGAAATAGAGTATTGCTGCGAAAATCGGAAGCAACGGGAAATAAAGTGCATTACCAAGAGATCCGAGTATTAAAAAGGAAGGATTTTTTATATAATCCAGAGCATTCACTGCTTCCTCCGGATTTGTGATCCCTTTAAATATACTGCCGGTAAAGGGGATCATTATCAGCATCGAAAGAATGATTGAGATAACTATCAGTATAAGGGCAAAAACTGCCACCCATCCCAGGTTGGTCCAGAAACCTTTATGTGTCAATCTGAAGGAGCGGCTTATGGCATTGCCTATATTAGGCCCTTCAACCATGAGAAGAGGAAGAAAAAAAAGGTATACAGTCATTAAGTACAGAGCAACGAAAAATATCCCGATAATAAGTGCAAAGAGGCCAAGTACAAGTGCAAAGGAACCGAAAAAGGCGAAAAGTATTATTATTATCAGGTAGGGGAGAAAGTACCTCAGCGACTTGTAGGATGCTACAAAAATAGTGACACTGCTGTCTAACGGATTGTATATGACATAGTAATGAAGTATGGTAGTAAATAGCAGGTTGATAAGAGAAATTATAACCATCGGCCATATGAACTCCTTCACTATTTCAAGCATCTCATACGGATCGGTCACGTATGTCAGCTCACTGAAATCAAGCGTTGTTGAAATGTACTGCACGATGAATGACATCACAAAGGAAGAGATAAATAAAACCAGAAACTTATTTCTGTAAAAGTTCCATAATGAACTCATTGCACTATCAAGAGTATGCCTGCGGTATAACGGATGACTGCTGAACTGTTCCATAAAACTTATTACTTTAACTATTTAAATACTAAGGTACGCAAAGTAAGCACGTAGAGCATAAAGGAAAACTAAAAAAATAATATCGTATATCGCATATCACCTGTTACATATTGCCTGTAGCCGTTTGCCGGATTATTTCCCTTTTCTCCATTCCCTCATGATATGGGTAAAGGGAAAAACATTGCCGTGCTTTTTTGGATGAAATATACCCTCATTTACAGCCCTTATATCTTCTATGGTATAGAATGCTTTGGGATTGAAACGGTCAATTATTTCAAGAACCTTTTCCAGTTCATTTCTATGAACGATTGTGTAGATGAGGTGAATTTTCTCAATTGCGCCATGCGCCTCAACACTGGTTGCACCATAACCGCTGCTGTTAAGGCTCTTTACAAGTTCAGGCCCATCGGAATGCGTGAAAATCCTTATTACCTGGATACCCATCGCAAGCTTTTCTTCAATGATCATACCCACTAAGTTCCCGGTAGCAAAGCCAGCTGCATAGGCAATGTAATTTATGTAATTATCAAGGTTCTGCATGATTTTGCTGATAGCCACTATCCAGATGAGCACTTCAAAGAATCCAAGGAAAGGTGCTATGTTTTTCTTCCCTTTTGAAACAAATATTATCCTCAGTGTCCCTATTGAGACATCACATATCCGCGCAAGGAATATTAGCAATGGCAGCATGCCGTAAATAAACAGATCGGAATTGAGAAAAGTTGTTTCCATAAGTATCAATATTAATGAGACCAAAGATAGAAATAACGGTGCAACGGTGCAACGGTATGACGGTATGACGATAATTTCGAACCGCAGGTGCTTGCCCGTGAACAGGAAAAGAACATGGGACTTCGAGTTACATTATCGCATCCCGTTACGGCAGCCGGCTAACGGTTACCATATTTTGTATACTTTAATCTGAGGTTAACATTATTGTCATATACATAGTAACAGGGCTCCTCACAATTGTCTTTATCATAAAGAACATGAGGGGTAACTGAGTTGACGGCTATATAATTATAGCCTCTTATGTAGTATGAAGCTGTCAGGGTATAGGTCTTATTTAAAGGCACCTCACGGTAAATTTCACCGAATGACGAGGAGAATGTATCATATAAAATATTATCCTCAAGATTTCCCTGATAAATTCTTATGATAGTCCCATATCCGTAACCTGGCTCCTCAAGCTTTATTTTAAGCCGTGCAGTGACAGGTTCTTCATCAAGACAATCAGAACAATTAATGACTATAACTCCCGGATCTTCGCAGGAGAAAAACAATGCCATAGCTATGAACAGGAATGTTCTGCTTGTAACCGTTATAATATTTCTCAATACCATTTAATAATTTTTACGGGTGCTCTGACATTATTTAAAAAGAAATTGTATGAGAATCCGAATCTCCACCATAAAGGGCCGATCTTATAGAAATCAGTACCGGTGAATTCTATAGCAGATATCAATGCAAAATTTTTCTTCGACATTTTTATGCTTACGGCAGGTATCACCTTAAATTCGTTCCCGGGCTGGATGAGAGTGCCTTTCAGCTTATTTCCGAACGAGTAAGCTGCTGATAATGAGGCTGTAATATAATAATTGCTTTTAACCAGGTTATCCGTAAGCGGGAATTCTTTGAAAATCCCGCCATATACCAGTGAACTCTTATCCAGATACTGATAAAAGAGATTTTCATTCTCCTTTATTAATACTCTTGAGTACCATAATTTTGTATCGAATCCTGTTATGATGCCCATATTGCTGAGAGGCTCTTTGAATGAAAGGGTGAATCCTGTATAAAAATCCCTGAAGCAAGTTTTAAGCGATACTGATAATGCCATCTGGTCGAATTGTGTCCTTCTGTTTACCGGGAAATTGCTTTTTTCAAGAAGGTCAATCATTTCCTTATCCCTGTAGGTGACAGCGACATTATAAGGATTGATTACATCTCTTTCAGGATCGGCCCACCTGTCGTATTTTTTCAAAAGCATTTTTGCAGCCTCTTCCTGATCGGATCTTATGGTCAGGTTCAATGCATCCCACTTATAAATATTTTTTTCATAGATGTCCACACCCTTTTTCAGGAGGAGATCCATCAGGATCGTATCTCCGTTTTGTGCCGCTATCAGAAAAGGAGTGAATCCTTCATTATCCCTTGCTTCCATGTTGGCACCGCTCCGCATCAGAAGCTCTGCAACATCGGTATAACCTGACCATATTGCCGCCATCAGGGGAGTTGTGCCATCATTGCTTTCGATATCTGTCACTGCATCATAATACAGAAGAAGATCAACAATCTCCGGAAATCCGTAAATTGATGCAAAATGAAGCGGCGCGGCTCCGTAACTGCCCTTATAATTTACATCAGCTCCATATCTTATAAGGATTTCAGTAATTTCAAAATTGTCATTCTTGACAGCTATTAAAATAGGTGTTTCGCGCTTTCCGGTTATCCAGTTTACATCAGCATCGTATTGAAGAAGGATATTTACAGTTTTCAAGCTGTTGTTATATACTGCATAAATAAGGGGGGTAACGCCTTCGCTTGTCTCAGCGTCAATTTCCGCACCCATCAGGATCATCCTTTCAACCTCTGTATAGTAACCTTCCGAAGCGGCCAGCATCAGATTATATTCAAGAGCACCTGTGACGAGAAGAGGGAGATATTCTGAAGTGTCTATCTCAATAACCTCAATCTGTGCGGATATACGCATTGATAAACAGAGGATGACTGCCAGTGCAAGATAACGCGTAAATGACACTCTTTTTAACATTGCGTTTACAAAGTTAATTTTTTGGCTTTATGTAATCCTGAAAAGAATACTTTTTTAATTTTGTCTCCTGAAAAAATACCTTTGGTTTTGTCAAGGATAAGGAAAATACTGCTGATTGCGCTCCTGGCTTCAGTTGTCAGCTATAACCCTGGTGCGGTTGAAAAGAACAACAGCGTTACCGTAAAGCTTGTACCTGATAATGTCAGGCTTTCCAACAGTTATTCATCAGGGAGGGGCTTCACCGCTGCAGAAAAGAATATTGGGTCATTCATGCGCAAATGGTCAATCACCGGAGCTTCAGTGGCTGTAGCAAAAGATGGTAAACTTATATATGCCAGAGGATTCGGTTATACAGATACAATAACAAAGGAAGAGGTTCAGCCTTATCATAAGTTCAGAATTGCCAGCATCTCCAAACTTGTTACTGCAGTTGCTGTTATGAAGCTGGCCGAAGAGGGTAAATTATCCCTTAATGACAGGGTTTTTGGCCCGGATGCAATCCTTAATGATCCTTTTTTCAGCAATCCCAGGGACAAAAGAGTATACGGCATCACTGTTGCCCACCTTCTGAGTCATGAAGGAGGCTGGACACAACGGTATGGAGATCAGATGTTTATGCCTCTGGTAATAGCTGATCAAATGGGTATGAAGCCCCCTGTTGATACCAGGACTATAATAAGGTTCGCTCTTGATAAAAGGCTTCATTTCACTCCGGGATCTGGAAGGGCATACTCAAACCTTGGCTACAGTATACTTGGTCTGGTGATTGAAAAAGCATCAGGAATGCCTTATGAGGATTATTGCCTTAAGGAAATTCTTGAACCGATCGGGATTTATGATATGATACTTGCACATAACCTTCCTTCACAGAAAGCTCCTTTTGAGGTAACATATTATGCACCTATGGATGTCGTCCCTAAACCTTCAATATACGGTACAGGAGAACTGGTATCGCCAAGTTACGGCGGAAATGATATTGAAGCCCTTGGCGGTGCAGGATCATGGCTGGGCACCGCTCCTGATCTTGTCCGTCTTTTGCTGGCGGTTGACGGATTGGCAACAAGGGAGGATATGCTGACTCCCGAAAGCATTCAGCTCATGACTGACAACCAGAATGGTCTCGCTCCTATAGGATGGAAAGCCACTATCAACGGTACCTGGTGGAGGACCGGATCATTTCCCGGAAGTGCCGGAATGATGAAAAGACAGGCTGACGGCATATGCTGGGTTGTCCTCCTCAATTCAAGCGCATGGAATGGCCCTGAAATACATTCCTATGTCAACAATATGATGTACAGGGTTATTTCACAGATTAAGAATAAAGGTGGTGATGATCTGTTTGATTATTCACTTCCGGTACCTCTTTATACTGATTTAAATTTTCACTCAAAGTAACAATAATGTGCTTCTCTGTAAATGTCAATCTTGTCAAGGAGGAAATTGAAGAGAGGTATGGTATAAACTTCCCTGATAAGTACCGTTACGAACCAAGCTACTATTACCATGCATTCGGATTACCGGTGGTCCCGGCTGTTTGTTCAGAAAATCCTGGAACAGTCAGGTTCCTTAAATGGGGATTGATACCACCCTGGATTAAAAACAATGAAGAAGCGGAAGCAATAAGATTCAGGACTTTTAACGCCAGGGCAGAAACTGTCGGTACCAAACCCTCATTTTCGTCTTCCTTCAGGTCCAGAAGATGCCTGATCCCGGTTAAAGGTTTTTATGAATGGCAGCATGTGGGGAAGAACAAAATCCCATGGTATATTTATCATGCTGAAAATGAGATCCTTACTATGGCCGGACTATACAGTGAATGGACACCTCCCGGCAGCAGTGAATCGTTAAGTACATTTTCCATTATTACGACTGATGCAAACGAATTAATGGCTGAAGTTCATAATTCAAAGAAAAGGATGCCGGTCATACTTGACAGAAATTGCGAAGAGAAATGGATCGATCCTGACTTATCCGCTACCGATGCATCCGGAATGCTGAAACCATGTCCCTCAGACCTTTTAAGAGCACACACCATAAGTCCTCTTGTTAACAGCAGAACTGCAAACAAGAATACTCCGGAAGTAATCCGGCCGTATGATTACAAATCCCCTGATACTCTTTTCTGATTTTTCCGTTGCGCCCTTGTGCCTTTGAGTCTTTGCACCTTTATTGCGCAACAAAATGGTACGACAGTGTGCCTGCCTGGAGCTTTGGCGAATAAAGATCCTGGTTGAACCTTGAGATCAGGGCTGTATTGACGGCAGTTTCTTCCAGGCACATATCGGTAGTTGTGCCCTCAGTTTCAATAACCCTGGCCTGTTCTACAATACCCTTCTGGTTTACAAGGATCGCGAGTACAACTTTGCCGGATCCTTCGCATTTATATATTGGTATCGGCAGGTATGTATGGTTGCGTCCATTCAGGTCATAATAAATCCTGGTAGGCCCCTGGTAATTTGCTGCCATCACCTCTGATTCATCGGGTTTCTCTTCTTCATCACCTCTCTTTTCAAATGTCAGATTTTCTTCACTGCCGGCCTCCCTGAGCTTTTTCCATTCATCTATATAGTTGTCTTCTCCAAGCTTCCCGCTCTTTATGAGTTCCTCTTTAACTTTATCTATATAGTCCTCCGGATTTATCTGCACATCGGGCTTGCTGGCAAGATTGCGTGCAATATTCAGCAAGTCCTCGTCACCCTGTAATATCCTTTCTATCGAAGCAGCAGGCAGTTCAATAAGTTTTTCCTGCTCGTCAGGTGCTTCAGGTTTGTATTCGGCAAATTCAACAACGAACTCATTTGAACGGTCTATATTAAGTGTTCTTATCTGGAACAACATAAAGATGATCGCTGCGGCCAGATGAATGATCACAGTACCAAGAATGCCGACAACTTTGCCCTCATGATTCTTCATACGACACAAAATTACAAAATGAAACGATCATTTTGTTTCAGACTTCTTATCTTTCTTCTTCTTTATGGGCTTTGCCTGTTGTGGCCTTTTGACAGACTTGTTCCTAAACAATCCGCTTTTAACTTCATTGATGAATTTTGCCCAGGCAAACGGATTCAGAAGGTTATTGACCGGGAACTGATTCCTTGTTGCCATCGCATTGAAATTCTGCTCCATCGCATACCTGTAACCTGCTTCAGGTGTGATGCTTACACCTGTCTGATTCGAGACTGCCACATACACTGATGCAATGTTCTCATTCATGTTTTCAATTAAAGGATCAGCAGGTTTTTCCCTGGTCATCTCCTTGATGAATTCATTATAAGTTTTCCAGGGCAGTATAGTCACCTCTTCAATAGGGATGGTATCCAGTTCAAGCATAATATCAACCATGCAATGTCTGCTTTCATAGGAAGGAGGTATTACAGTATGGTATCTTTTAAATCCAAGCGCCCTGTAAAAAATCGTATCACCGGGAACGCTTGTAATTGAATAGATACCTGTTCTTTCACTGATTGCTCCTCTTCGGAGCTTCTTTGAAATGATAGCAACGCCTGAAACCGGCCGGTTGGTAATGTCACTTATTATACCGCTCACCTGAACAAATCTTTCAGGACTGCTTGTCTGGCTGTGCAGGGGTGAAAACAGAAGCAGTAAGAGAATGGCTGTATAATATATCCTGTTCAAGAGTATCCGAATACTGTAATAACGTGACAAACCCTGTTAGAGTCTGCAAAGTAAACATTATTGAGTGTAACCATAAAACATTTAACGTAATTTTAAGTAATTTCACTTTTTTCAAAAATATACATGTTGAAACTACTACTATCAGGCGATGAAGCAATTGCCCGGGCTGCAATTGATGCGGGAATAAGCGGTATGTACGCGTACCCGGGAACTCCCTCAACGGAGATAATGGAATACGTTCAGTCATCAGACGCATCATCAGAGCGCCGCATACACAGGGAGTGGTCGGCAAACGAGAAGACTGCACTGGAAGCGGCTTTGGGTATGTCATATGCAGGCAAACGTTCAATGGTTGCCATGAAACATGTCGGACTTAATGTGGCATCAGACGGATTTATCAATGCTGCCATAACTGGAGTTAACGGCGGTATGATTGTTGTTTCTGCAGATGATCCGTCCATGCATTCATCGCAGAATGAACAGGATTCAAGATTCTATGCAAAATTTGCCTTCGTCCCCTGTTTTGAGCCTTCAAACCAGCAGGAAGCCTACGACATGGTATTTGATGCATTCGAACTGTCGGAAAAATACAGGATTCCTGTTATGATAAGGATAACCACACGCCTTGCACATTCAAGAGCAAGCGTTCAACTAATAAAACGTCCGGCACCAGAAAAAAAACTAAAACTGCCTTCAGACCCGGTTCAGTTCGTGCTTCTGCCAGCACTTGCGAGAAAAAAATACAGGGCATTGTTAAAATCTTATGAATCAATAAAATATGATATAAGAATATCAAAGTATAATTCATTCAGGGATGGCACAAAGAGGGATACAGGTATCATCACCTGCGGAATTGCATATAACTATCTGATCGAAAACATCGGAAGCTCATCCGGCAGTTACCCGGTACTTAAAATAGCGGCATATCCTTTCCCGGCCGGCCTGCTGAAAGAGATAACTTCAAGGTGCAGGGAGATAATTGTCCTTGAAGAAGGCTACCCTGTAATTGAGGAGGGACTGAGAGGTCTGCTTGACAAGGGAATAAAAATCCTGGGCCGTATGGACGGGACCATACCTCGTGACGGAGAACTCAATCCTGCAATAGTGGCTAAAGCCCTGGGAATGCCTGTCAGTTATGGCAAAGAGATCCCTGAGCTCGTAAAGATGAGGCCTCCGTCATTTTGTAAGGGATGCGGTCATGCCGACATGTTCAATGCGCTGATTGAAGCTGTTAAGCCTTATGGTCCCGGCAAGGTATTTTCTGATATCGGCTGTTATACGCTTGGTGCACTGCCTCCTTATAATGCAATAAATTCCTGTGTGGATATGGGTGCTTCCGTTACTATGGCAATAGGTGCTGCAGATGCAGGATTATTTCCGTCGGTAGCCGTTGTCGGAGATTCAACCTTCACACATTCCGGCATGACCGGATTGCTTGATGCTGTCAGTAAAAATTCTCCGGTAACTGTTATAATATCCGATAATTTAACAACCGGTATGACGGGCGGCCAGAAATCGCAGGCAACTGGAAGACTTGAACACATATGCCTTGGAATCGGAGTTAAGTCAGAACATCTCAGGATCATTTATCCATTACGTAAAAATCATGAAGAAAATATTCGTATTATAAAGGAAGAGCTGGAATACAAAGGTGTTTCCGTGGTGATCTCAGAAAGGGAGTGTATTCAGACAGCTGCCAGGAGAAAAAAAGCTGATGCTTCAGAATGATAAAAATCCGAAATCC
>CAYWEQ010000034.1:0-4035 GCA_964457185.1 uncultured Rikenellaceae bacterium | reverse complement strand
AAAATCCGAAATCCGAAATCCGAAATTATGAAAAATGACATTATCCTGTCAGGAGTAGGAGGGCAGGGGATCCTTTCAATTGCAACAGCGATAGGACTGGCTGCTGTTGAGAATAGCCTTTTCCTGAAGCAATCTGAAGTTCATGGAATGAGCCAGAGAGGTGGTGATGTCCAGTCGCATTTCAGGTTATCTGACATGCCTGTTGCCTCAGATCTGATACCTTACGGAAAAGCTGACCTTATAATATCTGTTGAACCAATGGAATCACTCAGGTATCTTCCCTGGCTTTCGGAAAAGGGATGGCTTGTCACTAATTCAAATCCTTTTATCAATATTCCTGAATATCCTCCTGTTGAAAAGATACTCGATGAGATCAGGAAGATTAAGAACAATATCATCATAGATGCTGATTCAATTGCTAAAGAGGCAGGGTCTGCCCGCGCAGGCAATATTGTTGTTCTTGGGGCTGCATCACATTTTATAAGCATGCCTTTTGCTTCTCTTGAAAATGCCGTGAGAAAAATTTTTGCAAGGAAGGGAGCAGAAGTTGTTGAAATTAACCTTAATGCACTGCATTCAGGAAGGGAATATGCATCTGAACAAAAGAGGCTGACATAAATGACAGCCTCTCCACGTTGAAATGCAGCAAGTTGTCACCAGTTATTCATCTTTACTCTGCTCCTTCGGTGTTGCAAGCATCATCAACTGATCAAGGACAATTTCGGTAATGTATTTGGTAACACCCTTCTTGTCCTCATAGCTCCTGTAAACGATCCTGCCCTCCACTGCTACCTGTCTGCCCTTCTTAAGGTACTTCCCGGCTATATCTGCCAGACCATTCCAGGCAACAATATTATGCCAGGTTGTTTCAGAAATCTTCTGACCTTCTCCATTCTTGTAATCATCGTTGGTAGCCAGAGTGAAATGTGCAACTTTTTTCCCGCTTTCAAGGGTTTTTAAGTCCGGATCCTGACCAAGGTTCCCGATAAGCTGTACTCTGTTTCTTAATGAATTCATGACTTTAAAGTTTTAGTGAGACATAATTTAATTTTCATGACAAACTTAAACCAGCTTTTAAACCTGTTTCGGTTGATAAACATTTACATCCGGTTCATAATCTTTTATAGTCGTTTGTAACCGTTTGAAAACGTTTTTATGTATCTTTATCAAAACTTTAGTGCTGTGGAAAGAAAATGTCTCGATTGCGGCGATGTTATGCATGGCCGCATTGATAAGAAGTTCTGCTCTGATCAGTGCAGAAATAATTACAACAATCGTCTGAACCGCGATTCAAACAATTTTGTACGGAATGTCCATGGATTGCTGAGGAAAAACAGAAGGATCCTTGCCGACCTTTACACAGAAGGGAAAATGAAGGTACATAAGGATGCCTTGTTTGCCCTGGGCTACAACTTCAGCTTCTTTACTCATGTCATCGAAACCTCAGATGGTAAGAGGTACCAGTATTGTTTCGAATATGGATATACAGAAGGTGGAGATGATTTTATAGAACTGAAACAGAACAGCCAGTATCTTGATTATCAATAATATGTTGTATAAAGGCTATTTTGTTTTCAGGAACGGGAAATAATGTTCCATATTTTGCTTTGTCAGGCGGGTTCCGTATTCCGAATCCTGGAAAGCTTCACAGTATTTGATTTTGCTTCCTTTCTCTTTTCCATACTCTTCAATCAGCTTCTCCCTGAAGGGTTCAGCATCTGATCTTGCCATCCTGCTTTTTCCCAGCCACGCCCTTCTCTCAGCTTCAGTTGCAGGAACCTGATCAAGAATACCCATGTTGAAGGGCAACCATTCATACATCTGGGAAGTATGTTGATGGTACATATCTATTTTCTTTTCTATAACATCATCAACATCAATACATACGTCAGCTTTGAATGGCTCGGGATGAGTAAAGCCGTCACTCATGTACAGGAATACGGGATTTTTGTCAAGATGAGGAACCCCGGGTAGTATTTTGGGAACTGTAACCATATAAGCAGCATCAAGCACGAGCACTCCGGTGTACCTGTGATCGGGATGATAATCATATGGTCTTGGAAAAATAACCATATCAGCTTTTTGCTCCCTGATCACTTTTATAACCTGAAGCCTGTTTTCATAAGTGGGCATCAGTTGTCCGTCGTGGTTGTCAAGGGTAATATAACGGACTCCTATAACTTCGCCGGCTTTTCTGGCTTCTTCACGCCTTACCTTTGCCAGCTCTTCGGGTGGCAACGACTGATGTCCGGCATCTCCGTTTGTCAGCGAGACCATGAGCACATCATGACCCAGCTGAGCCCATTTATAGGCTGTTCCGCCCACCTTTTCCGGATCGTCCGGATGGGCACCGATTATTATTATATGAAGTTTGTCGTTCTTGGTGTTCACCTGAGCCTGTGCTGACTGGAAAATCCCGGTCAGGATGCAGATTTGAAAAAGACATATAATTGCTTTCATAATAGTATGATTATTTAAAAATTCAAGTTTATAAAATATAGTATTATAACATAATTATTATCAGACAAGATGATATATATTTCTTTTGATATGCAATTTACCAGGAACTGTTTGCAAGTTCCCATACATTTGTAAAACTTATCCTTATGATCTTTTCCATGATATCCCAGTCAATGGTTGAGATCTCATCGGCCGGTGTATGATACTCTTCCCTGTGACCTGGCTTAAACCTCATAACCGGCACCCCGGCAGCCACAAATGACCTGTGATCGCTTCCTCCGGGCGGATTTTCTGAAGATTCAAAAGTAACATCCAGCTCTATCCCGTATCGCTTCAGATTAGCTTCCGTGAGCTTTTTAAACTCCGGGCATGTGTTTGTATATGTCATGGTTACCTTATTCGGTGCATCATCTGACACGTATCTTGAGATCATATCAAAATTCACATTCAGACGAAGATTTTTTACAGGATAAGCAAGATTGTCAATATAATAGCGTGAGCCAAGAAGCCCTTTTTCTTCAGCGGTCCACAGGGCAAAAATTATTGTCTTTTCAGGCTTCTTGCCTGTCTCCATGATTGCTTTTGCCAATGTAAGAACACCTACAGTGCCTGACGCATTATCATCAGCACCGTTCCAGATATAACCCCCTGCCATACCCTCATGATCATAATGGGCTCCCAGCACAATTACCTGATCAGGATAATTTCCTTCAACTATACCGATCACATTTCTTACCTGCACCGCTTCTGTGTTTATATTCGATTTGATGTAAATGGTCTTTGAACTCATGGAAGGAATTTCTCCAGGCTTGCCCGAATCGGCTTTTTTGATGTAATCCTCAATATTGATACCGGTTCCTTTAAGAATTTCATCGGCCGTTCTTGCTGAGACTGTTATCCTGATAAGATCCGCCGGGTTCGTTTTGCCAGGGATGGAGTATCTGGAATATGGTCTGCCGGATCTCTGTCTTCCTTCCGACGGAGACATATTCAGAAAATCAGGCACAGGCTGAGATCCGACTATCGCTGAACCTGGATTGAATTCAATAATTCCTGCTGCACCCATGTTTCTCAGCACATTTTCCATCTCCCTTGCCGATGCTGATAATTCCTCTGATGAAAGCCTCTCCCTGGCAAATGCCGGTACTCCTCTTATTTTAAGGATGAACTTGGCTTTAACATCGAGATTGCTGAAATCATTGTATTTGAGTTTGTCGTTTTTAAATCCATAACCTGCAAAAACCACCGGGGCTTCAAGTTCTATGCTCTGATCCAGGGATCTCATTGTGAAGTCAATATCCCTTTCAAAAGATATTGTCTTTGTTGTAGCTCCGTAAATTGAATTTACTTTAAGAATCTGGTCCTCTCCGGGTGTGGTTTTCAGTAGCGTGAAATTCTGAAAGTAAGTCCTGCGGGTATCCGGCGGGGACTGAAAAAAACCTCTTATCCGCGGAAAATCGCCTCCCGGATCAACACCATAAAGCTGTAACAGGCTGGCAATATAATCACCTGCCAGGTATTCCCCTTTTTCACCGGCTTCCCTTCCTTCGGTCCAGTCTGATGCAAGAAAACCCA
>CAYWEQ010000033.1:7695-20249 GCA_964457185.1 uncultured Rikenellaceae bacterium | reverse complement strand
CGGGACCAATGCTGTAGCAAAAGTAACATCAAACGGGCGGTTTTACAACAAATTCCCAAACTTTTCCTAATTTCGCAAACCAAATAACCGGCTATAGGATTATGGATTACAATTTTACCGATATCGAGAAAAAATGGCAGAAATACTGGGAGGAACACAAGACTTTCAAAACTCATGAAGACCTGACCAGTCCGAAGAAATGCTACGTACTCGATATGTACCCTTATCCCTCCGGCGCTGGCCTGCATGTCGGACATCCTGAGGGATATACGGCTACCGATATTTACAGCCGTTATAAGCGGATGAAAGGATATAATGTGCTTCATCCCATGGGATGGGATGCTTTCGGATTGCCTGCAGAACAATATGCCATACAAACAGGAACCCATCCGTCAATCACTACAAAGAACAACTGCGATACTTTCAGAAGGCAGATTAAGGAACTGGGACTCAGCTACGATTGGGAAAAGGAAATAAATACCACTGATCCCGAATATTATAAATGGACCCAGTGGATCTTTATCCAGCTTTATAATACATGGTTCGATGAAAAGCTTCAGAAGGGAAGACCTGTTACAGAATTACCCATCCCTGATGAGATCCTGAAGCTGGGAAATAAAGAAGCAAGGGATTATATCGCATCAAAAAGGCTTGCCTACTACGAAAATGCCCAGGTGTGGTGGTGCCCGTCATGCAGAATAGTCTGTGCCAATGAAGAGGTCCTCTATGACGGTTCACATGAGAAGTGCGGCAACAGGGTTGAAAAGAAAAACCTTAAGCAATGGATGCTGCGGATCCCCCTGTACGCTGAAAGGCTTCTGTCAGGAATGGATAAACTCGACTGGCCGGAAGGCATTAAAGATATGCAGCGTAACTGGATTGGACGATCAACAGGCGCTGAGGTTGATTTTGCCATTGATGGTCTAAATGAGAAAATAACTGTTTTTACCACTCGTCCCGATACATTGTTCGGGGCAACATATATGGTAATTGCTCCTGAATATTCGCTTGTAAATCTGATTACCACGGATGAAAACAGAAAGGCAGTAAATGATTATATCAAGGCAGCATCCCTTAAATCGGATCTCGACCGTACCGATCTGGCCAAGGAGAAGACAGGGATCTTTACCGGCAGGTATGCCATAAATCCTGTAAATCATAAAAATATACCAATATGGGTGGCTGATTATGTTTTAACAGGATATGGTACCGGTGCAATTATGGCAGTCCCGGCCCATGATACCCGTGACTTTGAATTTGCGGAAAAATTCAGTCTTCCGATAGTCTGCATTCAGGATCCTGATGTCACAGATCCTGAGCAGAGAATTAAGATCATTGCAGGAAAGGAGTGCTGGACTGAAGACGGGAAATATATAAACTCTTCAGATAAATCAACTGGTATTGACATAAACGGGCTGAACAAAGAGTCTGGTATTGAGAAGATTACAAAATGGCTTGAATCCAAAAACCTCGGGAAGGCAAAAGTAAATTACAAGGTGCGTGACTGGCTTTTCAGCAGGCAGCGGTACTGGGGTGAGCCGTTCCCGGTTATCCACTGGGAGGACGGTGAAATAACGGTCCTTGATGAAAAGGAGCTGCCGCTTGTTCTTCCCGAGCTTGAAAAATATCTCCCGGGCGAATCTGGTGAATCGCCTCTTGCCAATGCCACGGAATGGCTTAATGTTACAGATAAGTCGGGACGTAAAGGAAGGCGCGAGACAAATACAATGCCCCAGTGGGCAGGATCATGCTGGTACTATCTTCGTTTTATAGATCCCCGGAACAAAAAGCAGATTTTTGACCAGGCAAAAGAAAAATACTGGATGCCGGTCGATCTCTATATCGGAGGGGCCGAGCATGCTGTTCTTCATCTCCTGTACAGCCGCTTCTGGCATAAGGTGCTGTTTGATCTCGGCATTGTTTCCACTGATGAGCCATATGCCCGCCTGTTCAACCAGGGAATGATACTGGCATTTGCCTATGAGAATGAGACAGGTGCAAAAGTGTCTGCAGACCTTGTGGAAGAACGCGACGGTAAATTCTATAATACTGAAACAGGAGCTGAACTGAAGCAGATCGTCGCGAAGATGTCCAAATCACTTAAAAATGTGATTAATCCCGATGATGTCGTAACAAAATATGGCGCTGATTCACTGAGACTTTATGAAATGTTCATGGGTCCGCTCGATATCATTAAACCATGGGATGATAAAGGCGTTAAAGGTGTTTTCAACTTTCTCGGCAGGACATTCAGATTCTTTTCCAATCCTGAAAATATAGTTTCCGGCGACGAAGATGCGGAAACATTAAAAGGACTTCACCTGGCTATCAGGAAAGTTGAGGGTGACATAGAAAATCTTCGTTTCAATACGGCGATTTCGGCCATGATGATCTTTTTGAATCTTGCAATGAAAAAAGGAAGGGTGACAAAAGATACAGCATGTACTTTTACAAAGATCCTTTCACCCTTTGCGCCCCATCTTGGTGAGGAATTATGGAACCTCCTGGGAAATGACAAAACACTCGCATATGAACCCTGGCCTGAAGTAAATGAAGAGTATTTGAAAGAAAGTGTATTTGAGTATCCTGTTACATTCAATGGGAAGGTCAGGTTCAGAATTGAGCTTCCTGTGAATATGGAAAGAGAAGAGATAATCAAAAATGTACTCGCTGATGAGAGGGCAAATAAATGGCTCGAAACAGGGACTCTCGCCAACATCATTGTGGTGCCAAACCGCATAGTAAACGTTGTAATTAAAAACTAACCGGGAATACTGAATGCTCATAAGGATAAAAGCCATAATTATAATTTCGTCTGTTTTATTTTTCGCTTCCTGCAGATATTTTAACAAGGAAAAAACTGAATTTACTGACCTGATATCTGACACAATACCTGCCGGGGAACAAAAGCCTCCCGTTCTGGTTTTCGGCATCCCGTCTGATTCATTTAACCTGATTTCCGGACATATCAGGCCTAATGGATTTCTGTCACATATTCTTCTTGAACATGGTATAACCATGCAGGAGATTGATCAGCTGGTCAGAAATTCTTCATCAGTGTTTGATGTAAGGACCATAAGGGCAGGAAACAATTATACATTGTTCTGTGATACAGATTCGGCCGGGAGGGCAAAATACCTTGTATATGAACATGATCCCGTAAGCTGTTATATTTTCAGCTTTAATGACTCCCTGAACATAACTCCTTTTAAAAAGGAAATCAAGAAGGTCATCAGATATACAACAGGCACAATTGAAACATCTCTCTGGGAATCAGTGATTGCCGCGGGATTTCATCCTTCCCTCGTAATTGAACTATCTGATATTTTTGCATGGACCGTTGATTTCTTCGGATTGCAGAAAGGGGACAGCTTTAAGGTCATTTATGAGGAAATGTTCATTGATGGTGAATCTCTGGGAGCAGGAAGGATCTTCGGTGCACAGTTTACATGGGCAGGAAAAACTATAACGGCGATACCCTTTATCCAGGACGGGAAAGAAACCTTTTTCGATGAAGAAGGCAACAGTATGAGAAAGGCATTTCTCAAAGCTCCTCTAAAGTTTTCCAGGATTACTTCACGGTTTTCTGCGAGCAGGATGCATCCGATACTCAGGATACGAAGGCCGCATCAAGGGGTCGATTATGCTGCACCTGTAGGTACGCCGGTTTATGCAATCGGAGACGGAAGAGTGGTCTCAGCCGGAACGGAAAACGGATCAGGCAAGATGGTCAGAATTGTTCATAACAGCGTCTATTCGACTGCTTACCTGCATCTTAGCCGGTTTGGTCCGGGAATTACTCAGGATGCATTCGTAAAACAGGGTGATATTATCGGATTTGTCGGAAGCAGCGGCCTATCCACCGGTCCTCATCTTGATTTCAGGTTTTACCAGAACGGATATCCTGTGGACCCGCTGAAGGTTGATGCTCCTCCTGTGGAACCGGTCTTGGAAGAAAATAAACAGGCATTCGAAAAAAATAAAGTTGCAGTCTTAAGTCTGCTTTCTACTATTTAAAAGAATTCTGCAACTTAAGTATCAGGCTTTCAATAACTTTAGGATAGTGCTCATATTCCAGGGCATGTACCCTGGAAGCCAGTGAATCCGGAGTATCAAGGGATTCAACCCTGCATCTTGCCTGGAAAATAATGTCTCCCTCATCGTAATGAGTGTTGACATAGTGAATCGTTATCCCTGATTCCGTATCATGATTTTCAAGTACAGCTTTATGCACTTTTTCACCATACATTCCTTTACCTCCGTACCGGGGCAGCAATGCGGGATGAATATTAACGATGCGCCTTTCATATTTCTCCAGGATGCTTTCCGGGACCAGCCAGAGAAACCCTGCCAGTACCACAAAATCGATACCGTTTTGAATCAGAGTATCCAGCACTTTGCCCGAGGCATAAAAGTCATTCCGGTCGAAAAAACAGGTTTTTACATTAAGCGTTTCAGCCCTCTTTAAAACAAAGGCTTCACGCCGGTTCGACAGAACAAGCCTTACTTTGGCAACCTTTTTATTCGAAAAATATTTTATTATATTTTCAGCATTGGTGCCTGAACCCGATGCCAGAATAGCTATATTTCTCATTTTATGACAATTAATAAAACACGACTAATCTGAAAATTATTGGAAAAAAAAGTTTATTTCATTGATTATCTGCGTATTAGTCTTATTTCAAAATAAAAAACATAAAATCATTTGAAAAATAAAGTACAAATATATTTCTTTGCATGGTTCTAATTATTAATAATTAAAATTTAACACTATGTCTGACATTGCCGCAAGAGTAAAGGAGATTATTGTTGACAAGCTTGGAGTTGATGAATCAGAAGTCACTGCTGAAGCCAGTTTCACTAACGATCTGGGGGCAGACTCTCTTGACACTGTTGAACTGATCATGGAATTTGAAAAAGAATTCAATATCGGAATTCCTGACGACCAGGCTGAAACAATCAGCACCGTTGGTGATGCTATCAAGTACATTGAGGAAAATGCAAAGTAATTTTGCATAGCCAATACCCATTTATGAGACGAGTTGTAATTACCGGGCTTGGAGCACTGACCCCTATTGGTAATAATTTGCATGAATATTGGGAAGGACTCAGGAACGGTACAAGCGGATCGGGAATGATTACCCGCTTTGACACTGAAAAGTTCAAAACCAAATTCGCATGTGAAGTGAAGGGATACGACTCGTCTAATTATTTCGACAGAAAAGAGGCCAATAAGCTGGACCTCTATTCCCAGTTTGCACATATCGCTGCAGAGGAAGCAATTTCTGATTCCGGATTGGATCTGAACACCCTTGACAAGGACCGGACAGGAGTTATCTGGTCATCAGGTATCGGTGGATTATTCACTTTTTATGAAGCGATAAGAGGTTATGTTCTTGGTGACGGTACTCCGCGCTTCAGTCCCTTTTTCATACCCAAAATGATCGCAAATATAGCCTCGGGTTCACTATCCATCAGATACGGATTCAGGGGACCAAATTTTGCAACAGTATCAGCATGTGCATCATCCACTCATTCGCTGATTGATGCAGTGAATTATATCAGGCTCGGTAAAGCTGATATTTTTATTGCCGGAGGTTCTGAAGCCGCAATCAATGAACCGGGAATAGGAGGATTCAATGCAATGATGGCTATGTCGACCAAAAATGAGGAATATATTACTGCCTCACGTCCATTCGATCTGACCCGGGATGGTTTTGTCATGGGCGAAGGTGCCGGAGCCCTGATAGTCGAGGATCTGGATCACGCTAAGGCACGAGGGGCTAAGATTTATGTTGAGCTGGCAGGTACAGGGATGACCGCAGATGCTTTTCATCTGACAGCCCCGCACCCTGAAGGTCTTGGGGCATGCAATGTGATGAAACTTGCAGTGGAGGAAGCTGGTCTTAAACCTGAAGATATTGATTACATAAATGTCCATGGCACTGCAACTCCCCTTGGCGATATATCCGAAGCAAAAGCTATTCTGACAGTGTTCGGGGAACATGCCTATAAGCTTAATATCAGTGCTACCAAATCAATGACAGGGCATCTCCTTGGGGCTGCTGGTGCAATCGAAGCTATTGCATCCATTATGGCTATTACAGATGGAATTATCCCGCCTACAATAAACTTCAAGGTTCCCGATCCCCAGATAGATCAGAACCTGAATATTACCCCTAATACGGCGCAAAAAAGAGAAGTAAATGCTGTTATCAGCAATACTTTTGGTTTCGGCGGTCATAACGCTTCAATTGTCATCAAAAAAGCTGAGGTTTAATATCCTTGCTCTCCAGAAAACCAAATGGCACATTTTTGCATAACAAACGGGAATTCGGTTCCCGTTTGAGGAAAATCCTGGGATTCAAACCAGGGAACCTCAGGCTGTATGAAATAGCCTTTATCCATCGTTCAGCTTCATTTACTCTTCCTGATGGCAAAAAAGTAAATAATGAAAGACTTGAGTATCTCGGCGATGCTATCCTGGATGCCATACTTTCAGATTTCCTCTTTGAAAAATTCCCCGATGCAAATGAAGGCTTTATGACAAAAATAAGATCCAGGATCGTAAACAGGGAGGTACTTAATCAGCTCGCTGTTTCTATGGGTATCGATAAGATCGTGGTGAGTAACATAAACTCAAATCATACTACCAGAAATCTTTTCGGGGATGCCTTTGAAGCTCTCCTGGGAGCAGTATTCCTTGATAAGGGATTCAGTAGGACCAAAAAGCTCTTTATAAAGAATGTACTTAACAAATACCTTGACCTGAATCAGATTATCAATACTGACACCGATTATAAAAGCCTGGTTTTTGAATGGGTGCAGAAGAATAAGGCAAACCTTATCTTTACCTATAATGAGGAATATGATTTTGATATAAAAAAATCGGTCTTTTCAACAACTCTCTTTATTAACAGGAAGGAATTTGCAAAAGGCCAGGGGACGTCAAAAAAAGAGGCTGAACAGGAGGCATCAAGCCTGGCATGGAGACGAATCAAAGATATTTCGGGGTATTTATAATATGATCTCCTATTTTTACCTATCTTTATAGGTCAGGAAGTCTCATTATGAGAACCGCACCTAAAATCAGACGGGTACACCTAAAAATAAGCCAGGATGATAAATCTGTCCTTCTTGGCATTGTATCTGCAGAACCTGATTACAAGCTCTCTCTTGCTCTGAACAAAAACCTGAAGATCTCACTTAAAAACAGCTCCCCGGTCGCAGTAATTGATGAATCCGGCGATGAAGTTATATTCAGCAGGTTTTCTGACTCTGCAGCATCTGATGACCTGAAATACGATCTTACATCAAACCGTTCAGGTAAAAGCCATCTGGTTAAAAAGCTTAAAAACATTGATTACATTTTCGGGATACATGACCCTGAAAATGAAACAAATATTAACCAGATTATTTCGATCCTCAGAAATGCAGAATATATAACGGCAGTATTTAACGTTGATCCCTCATCAATTAAGGATAAGAACCTCATTCACCTAATCCATTAGTCTATGGAAAGCATTAATTACAATTTATCAGAGGAGGAGTTTTCAAAAGGAAGAAAAATCCTGTTATGGATTTTTACGGGTCTGTTTTTTGTGGGTGGCCTGGGAGTATTAATAGGCCCGGTTCTGGGATTTCATGGTATCGACCCACTGCTTTCACTTGCACCATTCGGGATCAGCCTTATAGTAGGTCTTGTTTCTGCCTTTGCCACTATCAAAAGTAAAGACCTGTACTTCCTTATTGATGATGACAAGATTGAGTTCCGTTACGGGTTTATCAGGCCAAAAAAACAGTCATTCCCCTGGGCTGACATTAAGGAGTTAGTGATGCCTCACAAGGAGAAGAAAGTGAAGCTTATACTCAAGAATGGATCATCATTTGTGATTGATCTGACCTGGCTTCAGAAGAAAAAAACACATCTGATCAGGAAACATATATTCAATTCTGCCAAATATAAAGACATGAATGTCATAAAGGTCATGCATCTGTCACAACTGGCAAAAAAATTAAAATTAAACTGATTTTGATTGCCTGTATAATAAAAAGAGAAGAGGCTGACGTACTGCGTCAGCCTCTTTTTTTGATAACCCTAAAACTAACCTAACCTATGAAAAAACCTCTGTATTGTGTAAATCAAATTTCATGCCAAATCATGTGCAAATATAAATACATCGATCATAGAAAAAAAACATATTTGACTAAACACCTGAATATTAACAACATTTTAACTAAACGTTAATTTTTTTTATGGTACTTCCAAACCTTTCATAATGTATTAAACAGCAATGTTTGTTAAAGAAAGTTAAAGAGTGACTTCCTAACTTTTATACAAGTACTTTTGTATCTGTATGAAACGGATTACCATAGTATTACTGGCAATTTTCTTTTTCCTGGCGATATCAGGACTTATTCTCATTCAGTTATACTGGATCCGCAATGCTATTAAAATAACTGATCAGCAATTCAGGCTCCTTGCAAACAAGGCGCTCGAATCAGTAGTTCTTGAACTCGAAGAAGATGAGCTTATTAAAAGGATAGTTGATGAGCTGGATCCGGCAACCACCGATTCGGTGACTGCAGTAATCCCCGCAAATTCTCCCCTGGCTCAAAGATTGCGGATCTATCAGCCCTATTCGGAACTACTTGACATGTACGGGCTTGAAAATCCAGGGGAACCGGTAACAATAACGAGCTCGGGGCAGAAAATCTTCATTACATCCGAAAATGTTTTGTCATTCTCTCCGGCGGAATCTGTAGAAACATCCGCCGAATCGCTAAGTGCAGAGCTTACAGGAAGAGTTTCGAATAAAATCGTAATCCTTGAAACCATAATGGACAAGATCCTTCATAATACACCTGATATCAGGGAAAGGATCGATCCTGAAAACCTCCGTAAATTGATCAGGACTGCACTTAATAACGCTGGAATACACCTTGATTTCGAATTTTCTGTACGTTCAGGAAGGGTGGGAATAATTTATAAGACTCCCGGTTTTACGGATAAACCCGGTACAAATAAATTCATCCGCCAGCTTTTTCCAAACGACCCTCTCCCTGGTCAGCATCAGCTTGTAATGTATTGCCTGGATGAAGAACAATACAAGTTTGAAGAAATAGGAAGCCTGGGATTTTTGTCATTGCTGTTCACGCTTTTACTGCTGATACTTGCAACAGGAACCTTCATCGTGATATTCCGGCAGAAAAAAATCTCGGAGATCAGAAACGATTTCATCAACAATATGACACACGAGCTTAAAACTCCGATTTCTACTATCTCCCTTGCATCTCAGATGATGGCTGATAAATCAATCTCTGATGAAAACAAAAACATAGAAAATCTTGCGAAGGTCATTTCCGATGAAAGTATGAGGCTGAAATTTCACGTGGAAAAGGTTCTGCAGATGGCAATTTTTGAAAAGACGAAGATAAAATTCAATTTTGCCTCGATGGATATTCATGATATCCTTAACAATGCCTGTGAAAATTTTTCGCTTCAGACAGAAAACAGGAACGGCAGGATTACAAGGAGCTTCAATGCAAAAAACAGCTATGTAAAGGTTGATGAGGAGCATTTTCTTAACGCTGTTTCCAACCTGATAGACAATGCGATAAAATATTCGGATAAAAATCCTGAGATCAACATTTCGACACGGAATACGAGAAAAGGGATTATCATTACCATTGAAGACAACGGTATAGGCATTAGCAAGGAAAATCTTAAAAGGATATATGATAAATTCTACCGTGTCCATTCAGGGAATCTGCATAATGTGAAAGGATTTGGTCTTGGATTAAGTTATGTAAAGGAAATAGTGGAGCAACATAGCGGAACAATCAAGGCTGAAAGCCAGATCAATAAAGGAACAAAATTCACTTTATTCATTCCGCAAAACGAACAAACATGAAAAGCGTTAGAATTCTTCTTGCCGAGGATGACAGCAATCTGGGTTCCCTGCTAAGGAATTACCTCACGGCCAAAAATATGGAGACAACCCTTTTCGGAAATGGTGTAAGGGCCCTGGAATCATTCTCAGTAAAACATTATGACCTCTGTATCCTGGATATCATGATGCCCGAAATGGACGGACTTACCCTGGCAAAAGAAATACGTAAGATCAATCCGGAAATCCCGCTAATATTCCTTACTGCAAAAAGCCAGAAAGAAGATATACTTGATGGATTTAAAACCGGAGCTGATGATTATATAACAAAGCCCTTCCTGATGGAAGAACTGCTTTACAGGATACAGGCAATTCTTAAAAGAACCAAAGTTACCACAGCTTCAAAGAAAGAAGATATATATACTATCGGGAAATATTCTTTTGAACCCCTGAAACAATTGCTGACCTGCAATGATAAATCAATTAAACTTACTACAAAGGAATCTGAGCTCCTGGAGCTGTTATGCCAGCACGGGAATGAGATCCTCGAACGGAATTTTGCCCTGAAATCGATCTGGATTGATGATAATTACTTCAATGCCAGAAGCATGGATGTATACATAACGAGGCTGCGAAAATACCTGAAGAATGATCCGTCCGTAAAAATACTTAATGTTCACGGCAGGGGCTATAAGTTGATAAGCTGAAAAACAAAACCCCGGACTTTATGAAAATCCGGGGAAGGTTATATAGGTTAGATAATCAGGATTAAGATATTTTTAATACCTGTGCTCTGTTATCATAATGCTAAGATAGTATTTTTTTACAATATCCTGTTAATCGAGTTTTAATACAGCAAGAAATGCCTGCTGGGGTACCTCAACGTTTCCTATCTGACGCATTCTTTTCTTCCCTTTCTTCTGTTTTTCAAGAAGTTTCCTTTTCCTTGTAATGTCTCCTCCATAGCATTTTGCCGTCACATCTTTTCTGACTGCCTTCACTGTTTCCCTGGCAATTATTTTTGCACCGATTGCGGCCTGTATCGCAATATCAAACTGCTGCCTCGGGATAAGCTCTTTCAGTTTCACACACATCTTACGTCCAAAATCGTAGGCATGACCTCTGTAAATAAGGGTCGAAAGTGCATCAACCATCTCTCCGTTCAGAAGCAGATCAAGCCTTACCAGGTCAGCTTTCTGATAGGATGTGTAATAATAATCAAATGATGCATAACCTTTTGAGATGCTTTTAAGCTTATCGTAAAAGTCAAAAACTATCTCCGACAATGGCATTTCAAAAGTTAATTCAACCCTGTCCCTTGTAAGATGCACATGATTTTTCAATGTGCCGCGTTTATCGATGCCTAGATTCATTATTGCTCCGACATATTCTGACAAAGTGATAACCTGAGCAACAATATACGGTTCTTCAATATGATCAATATTAGTTACAGGAGGCAGTCCCGAAGGATTATGGACATCAATCTCCTCTCCCCTGGTGGTAAAGACCTTGAACGAAACATTTGGTACAGTGGTAATTACATCCATGTTGAATTCCCGGTCGAGTCGTTCCTGGATTATTTCCATATGAAGCAATCCCAGAAATCCGCATCTGAATCCGAATCCCAGTGCCGCTGAAGATTCCGGAACAAAAGAAAGGGATGCGTCATTCAGCTGAAGTTTTTCAATTGAATTCCGCAGGTCTTCGTATTCATCGGCATCCACAGGGTACATGCCTGCAAAAACCATCGGCTTCACATTTTCGAATCCTGAAATAGCTTTTTCACACGGATTTTTAACATGAGTTATCGTATCTCCGACCCTGACTTCAGATGATATTTTCACGCCTGTAATAATATATCCCACATCTCCTGTCCTCAGAATTTCACGGGGATCCTGCTTAAGTTTCAAAACCCCGATCTCCTCTGCATTGTACTCATGCTGCGTGCTAAAAAATTTCACCCTGTCGCCTTTGTGCAGAGTACCGTTGACAAGCTTGAAGTAAGCTATAATACCTCTGAAGGAATTGAATATTGAATCAAAAATGAGTGCCTGGAGGGGGGCATCGGGATCGCCTTTTGGGGGAGGGATCTTATTGACTATATCACTGAGGATCCTGTCAACTCCCATTCCTGTCCTGGCGCTTGTTTCAATTATATCATCCCTGTTGCAGCCTACCAGGTCAACTATCTGGTCTTTGACCTCTTCCGGCATTGCATTGGCCATATCCATTTTATTTATTACAGGGATTATCTCAAGGTTGTGATCGATGGCCATGTACAGGTTTGAAATTGTTTGTGCCTGGATTCCCTGAGTTGCGTCAATCACAAGGAGGGCTCCTTCGCAAGCGTTAATTGACCGTGATACCTCATATGAGAAATCGACATGGCCGGGAGTATCTATAAGATTCAGGTAGTATTTGTTCCCTTCAAAAAGATATTCCATCTGTATGGCATGACTTTTTATTGTTATGCCTCTCTCCCTTTCAAGGTCCATATTATCAAGAATCTGGTCCTGGAATTCTCTTTCCGCAATTGTATTCGTTTTTTCAAGAAGCCTGTCAGCCAGGGTGCTTTTGCCGTGGTCTATATGAGCAATAATACAGAAATTACGGATATTGTTCATCAGGGATGCAAATTCAAAATCAGGTGCAAATATATAAAAA
>CAYWEQ010000033.1:0-7595 GCA_964457185.1 uncultured Rikenellaceae bacterium | reverse complement strand
TTACATCATTCCGGGCATTCCGCCTCCCATACCCTGCGGCGGCATAGGCGGATGCTCTTCTTTTTCCTCAACAACGACAGCCTCTGTGGTCAGGAACATTCCTGCAACTGATGCTGCATTTTCAAGAGCAACACGGACTACTTTGACAGGATCAATAACCCCTGATGCATAGAGTTTTTCGAAATTATCGGTTTGTGCGTTATATCCATAATCACCTTTCCCTGATTTCACAGTCTGTGCAACAACTGCACCCTCTTTTCCTGAATTAATAGCTATCTGACGCAAGGGTTCTTCAATTGCACGTTTGACTATTTCAATGCCGGTTGCCTGATCTTCGTTTTCACCTTTAAATCCTTCCAGTGCAGCAATTGCACGGATATATGCAACACCGCCACCGGGAACAATACCTTCTTCAATAGCAGCACGGGTCGCATGCAGTGAGTCATCTACGCGATCTTTCTTGTTTTTCATTTCGACCTCAGAGGCAGCACCGATATAAAGGACAGCAACTCCGCCTGCAAGCTTGGCAAGACGCTCCTGAAGCTTTTCCTTATCGTAATCAGATGTCGTGGTTGCCATCTGCTGTTTGATCTGTCCTATACGGGCTTTGATCATTTCCTTTTCGCCGGCTCCATTTACTATTGTCGTGTTTTCCTTATTAACGGTAACCTTTTCAGATGTGCCAAGCATGTCTAGAGTTGTATGCTCCAGCTTCAGGCCTTTTTCTTCTGATATCACGGTACCTCCTGTCAGGATGGCAATATCTTCAAGCATCTCTTTTCTCCTGTCGCCGAAACCCGGAGCTTTCACTGCGCAAACTTTAAGGGAACCGCGAAGCCTGTTCACAACAAGTGTTGCAAGAGCTTCACCCTCAACATCTTCAGATATGATAAGTAACGGACGGCCTGTTTGTGCAGAAGATTCAAGAATAGGAAGCATATCCTTCATTGAAGAGATTTTCTTGTCATGAATAAGTATGTAGGGATTCTCCAGCTCTGTTTCCATCTTCTCAGCGTTTGTGACAAAATAGGCTGATATATACCCGCGGTCGAACTGCATGCCTTCAACAACTTCCACGGAAGTGGTTGTGCCTTTTGATTCTTCTACGGTTATAACACCTTCCTTATGCACCTTGCTCATCGCTTCAGCAATAAGCTTTCCTATCTCCTCGTCATCATTTGCGGAGATCCTGGCAACCTGTTCAATCTTATTGAGGTCATCACCAATGACTTTAGCCTGTGATTTAAGGTGTTTCACAACTTTCTCAACTGCTTTATCAATACCTCTTTTAACATCCATTGGATTTGCTCCCGCCGTAATGTTCTTCAGCCCAACATTAATAATTGCCTGAGCCAGAACTGTTGCCGTGGTAGTGCCATCTCCGGCTATATCACCTGTTTTTGATGCAACTTCTTTTACCATCTGTGCCCCCATATTTTTAAACGGATCAGACAGTTCGATATCCTTTGCAACTGTAACACCGTCTTTTGTAATCTGGGGTGCTCCATATTTTTTTTCAAGTACAACATTCCGGCCTTTTGGTCCGAGGGTCACTTTAACAGCGTCTGCAAGCATGTCAACACCTTCTTTCAGAAGGGCGCGTGCATCAATATTATATTTAATCTCTTTTCCCATAATGAATAGATTTTTTGGTTTTTAACTAAGCTATAAAAAGAATATCTGACTGTGAGATAAGCAGATAGTCTTCACCATCGATAGTAAGTTCCTGTCCGGAATACTTACCGTAGAGGACAATATCGCCTTTCTTGACTTCCATCTCCTCATCCTTCTTTGCAGCTCCTGCAAGAATTACTTTTCCCTGACGGGGCTTCTCTTTTGCGGAATCAGGAATGATTATTCCGCTGGCAGTTTTAGCTTCAGCTTCATCAGGTTTTACAAGAACCTTGCCTGCCAGAATTTTACCTTTTAATTGTGCCATTTTTATTTAGTTTTAAAGTTAGTCCTGTGTTGACATTTGCATTTTGAACATATTCTATGCCAAACAGGGAAAAATGCCATAAACGAAAAAAAAAGTGTCAGTATATGACAAACTGACACTTTTGATATAAAGTTATTTCATAAATTTTTAATTTTCCGGTTGTTCTTCTCCGGTTGTGGTAGTGGTTGTTGTCTGAGGAACAGCTGTCGGCAGGGTCGGAATTGCATTGGGATCAATTGCATTATCAATCTGGTTTTGAATTCTGGATTGTTCAGAAGCTGCACCACGGGGAATTGCGGCCGTTGCAACAACACAGAGAATCAGAATTGAAGCTGCAAGAGTCCAGGTCGACTTTTCAAGGAAATCGGCTGTCTTTCGTATCCCCATTGTCTGTCCTGCAGATGTAAAATTGGCAGCCAGTCCTCCTCCTTTTGAGTTCTGAACAAGAACAATAAGTATCTGAAAGATACAGGCAATTATTATTACTACCGAAATAAAAACATAAATTCCCATCTGATCACTATTTTAATAATCCTTTAACCTTTTCAATTTGAGATGCAAAGTAACTACTTTTTTCCGGAAATTTCAAACATAATTTCTCATAAATCTCTATTGCCCTGGAAAAATAACCCTGATTGACATAAATTCTTGCAAGTGTTTCTGTTACAAATTCCCCTTTCTCTTCAACGAAAGGTTTTGAAATATCCACCTGGGCAGTTTCGGCCTTTTCCTTTGCAGGTTCTATTCTCGGGTTGTCCAGTATGAATTTATCGATCAGCTCCGATTGCATCTTCCTGAGGTCAATTTCATCCTTCTCTGACTCCCTCTCACCTTCTCTTGTTAATTCTTCCGGTGGAAAAACCGTCTCTTCAGTTTCTAGTTCCAGCAGATCTTCCTTTTCTTCTGACGGAGCTGAAAATCCGGGATCCATAAAGAATACCCTTTCCTCTTCTGACCCGGAATCTTCATCAATGACAAATACTGTAGCGACCGAATCCCCGCTGTCAGATTCAGTATGAATGGATACCAACCTTTGTGGTACCTGGTGCCCATCCTCTGAAAGCACATCCGTTTTCTCCCCTTCGTGATCCTTTTCTATTTCATTTATCAGGTCCTCACTGTTTTTTGCCAGTTCTATTACCACCTGCTGGCTGTCAGCATCTCCATTTATGGAAGGGACATGTGGTCTTACAGGTGTTTCAGTCTTATCCCGGATCACCTGCTCCTTTTTCAGGAAATAATACAATACTTCACGGTCAGCAATATGCATTGCGGAGATCCTGAGTTGATTTTCGAACCTGACATCGGAGGTATTACTCAATCCTTTCAGCAGAAGCATATATGCACTCTGAAAATAGGGGAAAATATTAATAAGCTCGCTGACCTCACCGATCGTCTGGCGGTCGGCAGGACCCGAATTCTCAATCATTCCAAGAAAATCGTTCCTGTTCATGTCAGTTACCAGTTCACAAAAGCTTTATTGAATATATCTTCTACCAGCAGTTCAACAATATCTTCCGAAAGTTCTTTCTCCACCTGAGCAAGGTCGAGACTGCTGTCATAGTCTGCATACCTTGAGAAGGTTTGATCATAGCTTAATTCCGGATCGACAGCATTGGTGAATTTGACCCTTACTGAAATCGTAAACCGGTTTGTGGCGGCCTGTGCATCAGCAGCGACTGTCAGGGGGCTGGTATTATAATTGGAGATCTCTCCTTCAAAATCCACATCACCTGTTCCATTAACCAGGCCGAGATTAGTCTGTGCTTTGCATTTATCTATAAGTGCATCAGTAATATACTGGCTAAGCCCGGGCTGAACGAGGTCTGCCCTGTTCTGGAAATACTGAACACTGACGGTTTTTACTTCCGGCGATATACTTGCTCCCGTAAATGAATAACTTATTTTGCATCCGTTCAGCATGAACAATATGCCGGTAACAAGAATAATGAAAATTATACCCGTCTCCGGAATATTTTTTCCTCTACATTTCAATTCCATACTCCTTGATTTTACGGTACAGGGTTCTTTCTGAAATACCCAGTTCATGTGCTGCCAGCTTACGTTTACCGTTGAGTTTTTCAAGAGCCTTCTTTATCATTTCCACCTCCTTGTCAGCAAGTGACAAAGATTCTTCAACTATTTCTTCAGTGTCCTGAATGTCATCCCTGCCCTGATGGGCTGTAAATTCGGCTGGAGATTCATCTTGTCTGTCTGCACCTCTTCTTTCTGCTGCCTCCCTGAAGAGATTTTTCATAACTCTTGAGTTTGAGTCATCAATGCTGATATCAATATCACCGCGCTGAATAAGATCATAGACAAGCTTTTTGAGATCGTTCATATCGTTTTTCATATCGAAAAGGATCTTATAAAGGATCTCCCTCTCGGATGTAAATGATTTCTCTTCATCTCTTTTTATAACTGCCGGCAGTTTTATTCTGTCATAATCCGGAAGATATGCCTTGAGCACTGAAGCTTTAATCTCTCTTTCTCTTTCTATTATTGAGATCTGCTCGGTTATATTTTTCAACTGTCGTACGTTACCCGGCCAGGAATAGTTCACCAGTATGTTCTTTGCGTCGGGTTCAAGTCTTATGGCCGGCATTCTGTATTTTTCAGCAAAATCGACTGCAAATTTCCTGAACAGAAGGAAGATATCATCTCCCCTTTCCCTTAGGGCAGGCATCCTGATGGGGACGGTATTAAGCCTGTAGTACAGATCTTCCCTGAACCTGCCATGGTCAATAGCTGAAGTAACATCCGTATTGCTTGCTGCAATAACCCTCACATTTGTTTTTTGTACTTTCGACGAACCGACTCTTATAAACTCACCTGTCTCAAGCACCCTCAGCAGGCGCACCTGGGTTGATAGTGGCAGCTCGGCCACTTCGTCAAGAAAGATGGTGCCCTTGTCTGCAACCTCAAAATATCCTTTCCGGCTGTCAGTTGCTCCGGTAAAAGAGCCCCTTTCGTGGCCAAATAATTCAGAATCAATTGTACCCTCGGGAATTGCACCGCAGTTAACTGCTATATATGGCCCATGCTTCCTTGCGCTATGACTATGAATGACCTGAGGGAAAACCTCCTTGCCCGTCCCGCTTTCACCTGTGATCAGTACTGAAAGATCTGTGGGCGCAACCTGCACCGCAACATCTATTGCCAGGTTAAGTCCCTCATAATTACCAATAATACCAAATCTTTGCTTAATATTTTGAAGATCTTTCATATACTGTTAAACGAATGTGCGAATTTAAGATTTTTTTAAGACATTGGGAAATGCATTTTTCTTAAATTCGCAGGATGGAGCGATATCTATTTGCCGGCATTATACCGGCTCGTTATGCATCAAAGCGATTTCCCGGCAAACCTCTCGCCATGATCGGCAACAAATCAATGATCAGGAGAGTATATGAACAGGTAGGCATTTCTGTCGATATCCTCTTTGTCGCAACTGATGATAAAAGGATCTTTGATGAAGTAAAGAAATTCGGGGGCAATGTCCTGATGACCTCTCCGGAACATCTGAGCGGTACCGACCGCTGTGCGGAGGCAGTCGACAGGATAATGGAACAGACCGGTAAGAAAATTGATGTAGTGATAAATATTCAGGGTGATGAACCTTTTATCAAACCTGAACAGATTGATCTTTTGAAATCGTGTTTTACCGGCAGGGATGTGGAAATTGCCACACTTGTCAGGGAAGTTGCGGCCGGGGAGGATATTTTTAATCCCAACCAGCCGAAAGTGGTACTCGATACAGCTGGAAATGCAATCTATTTCAGCAGGACTGCAATTCCATTTATCAGGGATTATGAAATGCCCGAATGGTCGAAGAGACAACTCTTTTATAAACATATCGGTCTATATGCCTACACTACGGACACACTCAAAAGGATCACAAAACTTCCGGTGAGTTCTCTTGAAATGGCTGAAGCTCTTGAACAGAACAGATGGCTCGAAAACGGCTTTAAGATCAGGACTGCGGTAACTAACTGGGAAAGTATCGGTGTTGATACACCTGAAGATCTGCTGCGGGCTTTAGAATATCTTGATCATTTTAGTTGAAAATTTATTAACTTTAGCACAATTTTTGATGTAAATCACAAAACGGTATCTATGAAAAAGAGTCTACTCTTTGTTTTTTTTCTCATTTTTACCATTACCCTTCAGGCCCAGAGGGATACCGTTAAATATGCCTCATATGCTGTTCAGAAGAACGCTTATGCTGATGCTGCAAATATCAATATCAGCATATATCCTGTTCCGGTAAGGGAAAACCGCTTTACCATAAAAAGTGACAAGGAGATATCCTTTGTAAAAATCACTAACATTATCGGCCAGGATATTTTCAGATCTCAATATAGTATTCCACAGACTATTATAAAGATTGATCTTGATAATCCCCAACGAGGGATGTATCTGGTAACGATCATCTTCAGCGACGATGTGAGAGTTGTGAAAAAAATAATGATAGAACAATCCGAATAATTAATTATTTTCGTTTTATGCAGCGGATTCCGGGGGTAATTTTCCGCAGTTAAACATAATTTTACGGATGTTTTCACCAGCATATTGAAAAACAATACTGCTTACCGATTGTTTATTATGATGGACATGATTAAATATCTTGATATTTTATATTCTATTAGCCATGGAAGAAGGAAACAGCGTTTTTTCAATCAGGGATCTTGAGAATTTTTCAGGAATAAAAGCCCATACAATAAGGATATGGGAAAAGAGGTACAACATTCTTGAGCCCGACAGAACTGATTCAAACATAAGAACTTACAATGAATCAGAATTAAAGAAAATATTGAATGTGTCATTCCTGAACAGGAACGGACTGAAAATATCCAAAATTGCAAGGCTTGATGAGGATGAGCTTACCCGGCAGGTGATGGCGATAAGCAGCAGGGATGATACTGACAAGGATTTCCAGCCTGGTAAAATCCTTATGTCTGCCATTAAATTCAATGAGGAATTATTTAAAGAGGCTCTACGTCCTTTTATAAAGGATTTTGGAATTGAAGAAGCCTATGCAAAATGCCTTCATCCATTGCTTGAAAAGGCAAGGATACTCTGGCAGACCGGAAGCCTGTCACGGGCCCAGGAGCAGTTTATCAGGAATGTTATCAGGCAGATTATTATCGTTGAAGACAATTCTTTGAAGCCGCGGTCAGGCAAAACAAGGTCAACTGTGGCAATGATAAACACCTCAGATATACTTTCTGACAATAATTTCCTTTTTTACAAATATGCTCTCAGAAAACGCGGATTTGATGTCATTTTCACCGGCGGGATCCTTCCTGCAGCAGAAGTCATAGAAATTTATAAGGCAAAGCCGTTCGATTATCTCGTTGTGAACTCAAGCGGATTCGATTTTGCCAAAAATAAAACAGCATATTTCAATAACCTTGGCAAGTCTCTTATGATTAAGAAAATAGTCTTTACTGATTCTCCGGAAGAGACTGACCGGAAATATTCCGATAAGATGATAATAACCAGGGATCCTGCCAGCTTCCTGAGGTATATTGAGGGGCTGAGATAGTTATTTTATTCTGACCACAACTGAATCAGCTATCTGCAATGCAGTCGTAAGAGTGCTGAGATCAGTAAATAATTCTCCTGTTTTACCTGAATAATGACTATGTCCGAC
>CAYWEQ010000032.1:7362-20651 GCA_964457185.1 uncultured Rikenellaceae bacterium | reverse complement strand
CAGGATTACCGGCTCTTCGTGAAATATATCCGAGCAGGAACAATCCCAGCATTCCTCCGCTGAAAATCGAAGCCAGCGACCACCATGCATCGAGAGCACTTTCAACTCCGACAAGAGCCAGGGCGATTCCGATACCTGCAATTCCCGTTATAAAAGAGGCGAGATAAAGCACTGTCATAGATGATCTTTCATTTGCATTCTTGTTGAAATACCTCTTATAGTAATCAGTAAGAACAATTGTTGCAGTGCTGTTAAGGCTTGTTGAAACCGTACTCATCCCGGCTGCAAATATAGCCGCGATAAGCAGTCCGGTTATTCCGGGCGGAAGCTCTGTTACAATAAAATGAGGGAAAACCTGGTCTCCGGCACCTTCAATCCTCAGATCCCCCGGTAAAAGATCCGGTTGTGCATTGTAATAAGAGAAAAGAGCTGTTCCGATGTAAAAAAAGATAAGCGAAACAGGTATATATAACAATGAACCGAATAAAGCTGATGATTTTGCCTCTTTATCTGTGCCTGTAGTCATATAGCGCTGAACATAATTCTGGTCAATGCCGTAGTTCTGAAGATTAATGAAAAGGCCATATACAAGTACCACCCAGAATGTCGATTCTTTCAGGCCTGATCCAAAGCTTCCCAGACTGAACTTATGGCTGGCAATGGCAATCCTGAAAAGCTGTCCGGGGCCTTCCGGCATCGAAAAAGTAAGAACTATTGCACAGACTATCGCTCCCGTGATCAATATTATTGACTGGATGGCATCTGTCCAGATGACTGCCCTGATACCACCCAGAACGGAATATAACATAACTGCCAATCCTGTAATAATTATTATTGTATTCATATTCCATCCAAACAGGACATTCAGCGGTAGTGCCAGCAGCATAAGTATGGCTCCTGTGCGCATAAGTTGTGTAAGCAGGTAACAGAGAGATGCATATATCCTTGCCCATGGTCCGAACCTTTGTTCAAGATAATAGTAGGCAGATATACTTCCTATTCCGCGGTAAAGCGGGATAAAAAACCTGATTGTCATCCATGATGCAATCGGAATTGAAAGACTGAATACAAAAGCATTCCAGTTTGCAGCATAAGCCTTCCCGGGCAATGCCAGGAAGCTGATACTGCTGAGAAATGTTGCAAAAATTGACATTCCTACAACCCATGCCGGCAATTTTCTCCCTCCTGATGTAAATTGATCAGATGTTTTGTTCCTGAAGAAAAAGCTTACCCCGATAATTATATTCCCGGACATCAGTACGAAGAAAACAATTGCATCCAGTAAAGAAATCTTCATGAAACATGTGTGTTAACAGGCAAAATACCTGATATGATTGATTAAATTTACTATCAATAATTTTATCTGACCCTCCACTGATTCAAAAAAATTGAATTGTATTTTTAAAATGAATCTTAACTTTACAAATACGGAAGTTGAAAATATCATAATACTGATAAAAATATTAAGATATTCTGATGCAGAAAAGTTATTTTGAACCATCAGCATATAACACACCGGAAAGGGTAAGACTCAGCCTGTGGGAGAGATTTCTGCTGAACAACCGGGTTTACTTTACCCTTAAATATGCGCAGATTGTTTTAAGAACAAGGAAGGAAGCCATCATGGGAAGATATGGTGATGAAGCCTGGGCAGATTCATCATATTTTATTTTTAAACTCATTGAGAAGGCCGGCGGACAATTTCATATTTCGGGCATGGAGCATATAGCAGAAACGCCTGATCCAGTCCTCTTTATCGGAAATCACATGAGCACTCTGGAAACGATGGTTCTTCCGGTATTGATTGTCCCGCTCCGCAGGGTCACCTTTGTTGTCAAGGAAAGCCTGGTCACCCATCCTCTTTTTGGCGCGGTAATGAGATCCAGGGATCCGATCGTTGTCGGAAGGACCGATCCCAGGAAAGATCTTGAGGAAGTAATAAACGGAGGTATGGAACTGCTGTCAAAAGGCGTTTCAATTGTTATTTTCCCGCAGAGTACAAGAAGCCTCGTATTCAGACCTGAGGAGTTTAATTCTCTGGGAGTAAAGCTTGCAAAAAAAGCCGGTGTGAGGGTTGTTCCTTTCGCTTTGAAAACAGATTTCTGGGGACAGGGCAAAGTCTTAAAAGGGCTCGGCCGGCTCGATCATCATAAACCGATATTCATAAGGTTCGGAGAACCCTTTGAGGTAACCGGGTCCGGCCGGGAAGAGAACCAGAAAATTATAGATTTTATTCAGTCGTCGCTGAATGAATGGCAGGAATAATAAATTGCCTCTGAGGTAAATCATTGTTAAACAGAATGTTACTCTGATAATTTCTTATATATAATACTTTAACTTTAAATACCTGATTTTTTGAGTGTAATTTTTACATTTAATAAAAATGTTTTTATAGATTTGTAAAGAAGAAAGGGAAATGTGAAAAAAACCGGCAAAAATAACCTGATAACATTAATCATAACTTAAACTGCTTAATATGGCAACATTGGATTGGATTATTATGGGCATTTTCTTCCTGGGATTGATTGGCATAATAATTTGGGTATTGTACCAGAAAAACAAAGATACCACCGACTATTTCCTTGCAAGTAAAAATGCCAGATGGCTTTCCATAGGCTCATCCATCTTCGCTTCCAACATAGGCTCGGAACATCTGGTCGGGCTTGCAGGTGCAGGTTTTATAAGTGGTATGGCTATGGCACACTGGGAGATGCATGCGTGGTTTATACTGATCCTGGGATGGGTTTTTGTTCCATTTTATGACCGCATCAAGATTTACACCATGCCAGAGTTCCTGGAAAGACGTTTTACTCCGGGTTCAAGGAGCATTCTTTCCGGAATTTCACTGGTGAGTTATGTGCTTACTAAAGTTGCAGTAACAGTATATGCAGGAGGAGTGGTTTTTGACCAGGTATTCAATATTGAATCGATAACCTTCTTCGGAAAAGAGATCGATTTCTTCTGGGTAAGCGCTATCGGACTTGTCGCCATCACAGGCATATATACAATCTTAGGGGGAATGAAAGCCATCATGTACACTTCCGTACTGCAAACACCTGTCCTGCTGTTTGGCTCAATTGTAATTCTTATTGTCGGACTTGGAAAAGTCGGAGGATGGGCAGAAGTCGAAAATATTGCAGGTTCAAACATTCATCTTATAAGATCGGCAGCTGATCCGGATTTCCCCTGGACAGGAGTACTTCTTGCATCCGCATGTATCGGCTTCTGGTACTGGTGCACTGATCAGTATATTGTCCAGAGGGTATTATCCGGGAGGAATCAGCATCAATCAAGACGGGGTGCAATTCTTGCAGGATATTTCAAATTATTGCCGGTATTTATCTTCCTGATCCCCGGAATGATCGCATTTGCCCTTAACCAGAAAGGACTTCTTAATATAGGAAGCAGCGATTCAGCGTTTGCCGCAATGGTTGCCACACTGCTCCCAAAAGGTATTACAGGAATTGTAGTCTGCGGACTGCTTGCTGCTCTCATGAGCTCCCTGGCCTCATTGTTCAATTCCTCGGCCATGCTGTTCGTTGAGGACTTTTATAAGAAGATGCGTCCAAATCAATCGGACAGACATTATCTGAATATTGGAAGATCTGCAACTGCCACAGTGGTGGTGCTTGGTGTATTGTGGATACCTGTAATGCTTGGACTTGGTAAAGTTCTCTATGAATACCTTCAGGGTGTTCAGGGTATGCTTGCTCCCGCTATCGCATCTGTATTCCTTCTTGGAGTCTCCTGGAAAAGAATGACTTCAAAGGCTGCATTCTGGGGAATGATCTCCGGATTTACCCTGGGAATGTTCAGACTCGCATTGAATGTAGTTTACGGACTGGTCGGTAAAACAGGATCACTGGTGAAGTCAGTACTTTATATAAATGCAGAAAATGCAAAAGCAGATACACTCGACGAAATAACATCCATCAGCGATAAAATACAGAAATCCTTCCCCCCTGAACTGGCTGCAACTCTTAGTGATAAATTAATCTCTGCAAAAGAGTCACTTGCTACTCTGACACTGGAAGGGAAAACACATGCGTCAGAGCTTATAGCCCAGGTGAAAGCAGGAATTCACGCGCATTACCTTGACACAGGAGGTGTGATTTACCAGATAGCATCTATTAACATATACCATTATACTGTCCTTCTTTTGTTCTTCTGCCTTATTACAATGGTTGCAATAAGCTTATTGACTAAAGCTTCAACCCCGGAACAGCTGAAATTTACCTATAGGGCATCTACACCTGAACAAAGGAAATTAACAAGGGAAAGCTGGAATAAATGGGATATTGTTCATACAATCATTATCCTGGGCGTAATTGTTGCATTTTATATTTATTTCTGGTAGGAATATGGAAAAACTCAAAACAAAAGAAGTATGGTTCGTCACCGGGAGCCAGCATTTATATGGTCCTCAGACACTTAAACAGGTTGCGGCCGATTCGGCAAAAATCGCTGCTTCGCTTGACAAGTCACCAGAAATATCACAGAAGGTGATATTCAAGCCCGTTCTTACAACACCTGAATCGATCTTCGGGATCTGCTCCGAAGCAAATAATTCAGAAAAATGCATCGGGCTGATAACATGGATGCATACCTTCTCTCCCGCAAAAATGTGGATAAAAGGACTCTCTGTCCTTAATAAGCCATTCCTCCATTTTCACACACAGCTGAACAGGGATATACCATGGGAAACCATCGATATGAATTTCATGAACCTGAACCAGTCTGCTCATGGCGACCGTGAATTCGGATTTATAGGTGCCAGGATGCGGTTGAGCAGGAAAATTGTCGTCGGCCATTACCAGGATCAGGAGGCTGTTGACCGTATCGCCGTGTGGATAAGAGCCGCAGCGGCATATGACGATGCCCTTAACATGAAGATCGCACGATTCGGTGATAATATGCGTGATGTTGCTGTTACTGAAGGTAATAAGGTAAGTGCCCAGTTAAAAATGGGATATTCTGTGTATGGATATGGTATCGGTGACCTTGTAAGGGCAGTAAATGATGCCTCTTCCGGATCAATTAAGAAATTGCTTGAAGAATACGGGTCTGAATATAAAATGACAAAAGCAGTTGCTGCTTCTGAAACCCTTAAAGAGGCTGCAAGAATAGAAGCCGGTATGGAGTCATTTCTGAAATCCGGCAACTTCAAGGCTTTCACCACAACATTTGAAGATCTTCACGGGCTGAAGCAGCTGCCGGGAATTGCAGTACAAAGACTGATGGCCAAAGGGTACGGCTTTGGCGCCGAAGGTGACTGGAAAACCGCCGCCCTGGTCCGTTCAATGAAAGTGATGGCACAGGGACTGAAAGGCGGCACCTCATTCATGGAAGACTATACCTATCATTTCGATCCTGCCGGCATGAAGGTTCTCGGAGCTCATATGCTTGAGGTTTGTCCTTCAATAGCATCAGGCAGACCTGCAGTTGAAATACATCAGCTTTCAATAGGGGGAAAAGCAGATCCTGCCAGGCTTGTATTCAAAACAACTCCGGGAAGAGGGATAAATGTCTCTGTAATTGACCTTGGCAACAGGTTCAGGATGATTGTAAACGAGGTGGAGGTTGTGAAATGTCCCGATATGCCGAAACTCCCGGTTGCAAGTGTGCTTTGGAAACCCATGCCCGATCTTAAAACAGGAGCCGCTGCATGGATATTTGCGGGAGGAGCACACCATACAGGCTTCAGCACTGCCATCGACAGGGAATATCTCGAGGATCTGGCGGGGATGACTGGTATCGAATATGTTCTGATTGATGAAAAGTGCAATCTTGAAGCTTTCAGGAAGGAACTCAGATGGAACGAAATATATTATCATATTTCAAATGGTATTATTTAGACTCATTCCTGAATAAAGAAAACAGTCTAAGAATTTTATTCATATGAAGATCTATTCAAAACACAGGAAACATCTTGTGGCAGTTGATTCAATTATTTTCGGTTACGATATTCGAGAAAAGGAGATCAGACTGCTGCTGATTAAACGGAGTTTCAACCCGGCAAAGGGCAAATGGTCACTGGCCGGTGGATTTGTTGAACCTGAAGAGAGTCTTGATGTTGCCGCATGCCGGGTGCTTCGAAACCTTACCGGGCTTAAGAATATCTTCATGAAGCAGTTGCACTGCTATGGAGAACCAGACAGGGACCCGGGAGCCAGAGTCATTTCTGTAGCCTACTGGGCGCTTATAAAGATAAAAGATATTGACAAAAAGGTCACGAATAAGAACGGAGCTCACTGGCAGTCAATGAAAAAGCTCCCCAGACTGATTTTTGATCATCAGGAAATGGTTGAAAGGGCTATGAAAGAACTCCGGCAGCAGATAAAGATCAAACCTGTAGGATTTGAACTCCTTCCCGAGAAATTCACACTTGTTCAGCTGCTGGACCTTTATGAGGCAATCTACCAGAGAAACATTGATAAAAGGAATTTCAGGAAAAAGATCCTGTCAATGGATATACTTGAAAAGCTTGAAGAAAAGGAAAAGGAAACTTCCAAAAGGGGAGCTTATTATTACAGATTCATAAAAGAACGATATAAGAGGTTGATAAAGAATGGTATCTATTTCAACCTGGATGTTAATTAGAAGTATGGAGTGTCTAAAGTGCCTGGAGTGTGGAGTTTAAAAGTCTGAGAAAAAATGCTGGATAAGTTAAAAATCAGTGTGTATAAAGCGAACCTCGATCTTGTCCGTCAGGGGCTAGTTATTCATACATGGGGAAATGTAAGCGGCAGGGATAAAAAGACAGGACTCATTGTTATCAAACCTTCAGGGGTGAATTATGATTCATTGAAGCCTTCTGACATGGTGGTTCTTGACCCCGACGGAAAAGTTATTGAGGGTAAATTCAACCCGTCGACTGATGCTCCGACTCATTTGGTACTTTACAGGGCCTTCAGTAAAATAGGCGGCATCGTACATACTCATTCAACCTATGCTGCCTCATGGGCTCAGGCTGGAAAAGATATTCCGGCGATGGGAACGACCCATGCCGACCACTTTTACGGTAAAGTGCCATGTACCCGTAAACTGAGAAAAAATGAGATCGATAACGATTACGAGATCAATACGGGAAAAGTGATCATTGAAAGGATGAAAACCACAGATCCGATGGCCATACCTTCAGTTCTGGTTCACTCCCATGGCCCTTTCTGCTGGGGATCTGATCCCGGTGGAGCTGTGTATAATGCAGTAGCTCTTGAAGAGATTGCACGCATGGCTTTCTATACAATGCTGCTTGGGAAGGATGAGCCTGTCGATAAATTTCTGCTTGACAAACACTTCAGCAGGAAACACGGCCGGGATGCCTATTATGGACAGGGCAAAAAATAACGAATTATAAATGGTTATGGAAAAAAAATATGTGATCGGGATCGATTATGGCACCGATTCGGTACGTACGGTTATTGTAGATACCGGCAATGGTAAAATAGAAGGGACATCAGTATTTGAATATTCCAGATGGAAAAAAGGACTCTGGTGTGACCCATCCCTGAACCAGTTCCGTCAGCATCCGCTGGATTATCTTGAAGGATTGGAACAGACAGTTAGAAAGTCACTTGAGGGCTTAAGCAGGGATGTCATTGATAATATCGGAGGTATAACAATTGATACAACAGGATCAACCCCGGTGGCTGTTGATAAGGATGGTATTCCGTTGTCATTGAAACCGGGATTTGAAGAAGATCCGGATGCCATGTTCATATTATGGAAAGATCATACTTCCGTTAAGGAGGCTGAGGAGATAAATGAACTTGCAGGATCATGGGGAGGAACTGATTTCACCATGTACGAGGGAGGCATATATTCATCAGAATGGTTCTGGGCAAAGATCCTTCATGTGCTCCGCAAAAATGAAAAAGTCAGGGAACATGCCTTTTCCTGGGTGGAGCATTGTGACTGGTTGCCGGCTCTGCTATGCGGCAACACTTATCCGCTGCAAATAAAAAGAAGCCGTTGCGCCGCAGGCCACAAGGCAATGTGGCACCCTGAATTCAAAGGACTTCCTGATGAGAAATTCCTCATTAAACTCGATCCCTTGCTTAAAGGACTGAGGGAACACCTGTATACTGAAACTTATACCTGTGATATTCCCGTTGGAACTTTGTCAGCGGAATGGGCAAAGAAGCTTTCCCTGCCTGAAGGTGTAAAGGTGGGAGCAGGTGCTTTTGATGCACACCTTGGAGCGGTCGGGGGAGAGATAAAGCCATACCAGCTGATAAAGGTAATGGGAACCTCGACATGCGACATGCTTGTATCGCCTATGGAGGAGATTGGTAATAAGCTGGTTGCAGGTATATGCGGCCAGGTCGACGGATCAATCGTTCCGGGTATGCTGGGGCTTGAAGCAGGACAATCTGCATTCGGAGATATATATGCCTGGTTTGCAAGACTTCTGCTATGGCCCGTAAATGAGATCATTTCAGGAATGGAATGGCTCGATGGAAAAACAAAGGAGAGAATCAGCACTGAAACGACTGACAGGATCATTGATGACCTGAGCAGACAGGCAGAGAAAATTTTAGATGAGGAAACAGTACCGATAGCACTGGACTGGCTTAACGGACGCAGGACTCCGGACGCTAACCAGGCATTGAAAGGCGCTATCGCAGGTTTGTCATTAGGCTCTGATGCCCCAAGGATCTTTAAATCCCTGGTTGAAGCAACAGCATTTGGCTCCAGGATGATAAATGAGAGATTCATTTCCGAAGGTGTGAGAATTGACGGAGTAATTGCTACAGGAGGAGTCGCGAAAAAGAATCCTTATGTAATGCAGATCGTTGCCGACGTTCTGAATATGCCGATCAGGATTGCCAGCTCAGACCAGACTTGTGCTCTCGGTTCAGCAATGGCAGCATCGGTTGTGGCAGGAATCCATAAAGATATTCCCACAGCTCAGAAAGCTATGGGCGGAGGATTTGAAAAAGAATATAAGCCCGATCCGGAAAGGGCAGGAAAATATGAAAAGCTTTTCCTGAAATACAAAAAACTCGGATCCTTTATTGAGAAAGAACTTTTATAATTCCTGGTGGTAAAAAAGACGCCACCAAGGCACAAAGATTCACCAAAAGCCAAATAAGTATTAACCAAATTATCCAGAAAAGTTATGAGGAAATTAATTGTTGTTATTACACTTATTCTTTTTAGTGCATTTTTCATAACAAATGCCCAGAAAGAAAATCCCGGAGCTGTTAACCAGTTGGTTATTGTAGCCAACCATTCAGGACCGGTAATAAGCAAGGACATTTACGGTCATTTTTCAGAACACCTTGGAGCGTGCATCTATGGCGGTATATGGGTGGGACCGGAATCTTCAATTCCAAATACTTACGGCATCAGGAATGATGTGCTTTTTGCCCTCCGTGAGATGAAAATTCCGAACCTTCGCTGGCCGGGCGGCTGCTTTGCCGATACTTATCACTGGAAAGATGGAATCGGGCCTCAGGAGAAAAGGGCTTCAATAATCAACACCCACTGGGGTGGTGTGACAGAAGATAATTCCTTCGGCACTCATGAATTCATGAAGCTGACAGAACTCCTTGAATGTGATGCTTATATAAATGGCAATGTAGGTTCCGGCACAGTACAGGAAATGGCCGAATGGGTTGAATACCTGACTTCGGATTCAGAGAGCCCTATGACAAAACTGCGGAAAGAGAACGGTAGAGATGAGCCATGGAAAGTCAGGTTTTTTGCGATCGGCAATGAGAACTGGGGCTGCGGCGGAAATATGACTCCCGATTTCTATGGTGATGTTATGAGGCGATTTTCCACATACCTGAAAGATTTCTCAGGCAACCGGCTCTACCGTGTAGCGTGCGGAGCAAGCGACTTTGACTATAACTGGACAGAAACACTGATGAAAGAGCCTAAGAACAGAAGCATGTTCCAGGGACTTTCATTACATTATTATTCAGTTCCTGGCGGATGGAGCAATAAAGGCAGTGCAACTGTTTTTGCAGAAAATGACTGGTTTGAAACATTCAGGCTTAATTACCAGATGGATGCGATCATCAAAGGGCATAAGGCTATCATGGACAGGTATGATCCAAGGAATACAAAGGGACTCGTTATTGATGAATGGGGAAACTGGTTCCAGGTTGAACCGGGTACGAATCCCGGATTCCTGTACCAGCAGAATACTCTCAGGGATGCCATTACTGCCGCCATTCACCTGAATATTTTCAATCAGTATGCCGAAAGGGTAAAGGTGGCAAACCTGGCTCAGGTTGTGAATGTACTTCAGTCAGTGATACTTACAAAGGATGACAAGATGGTGCTGACACCCACCTATCATGTTTTCAGGATGTTCAGGGTGCACCAGGAAGCACAGCTTCTGACCACAGATCTGCGTTGTGAGGATTATGCCGTTGACGAGAGAAGAATACCTGCCATTTCAGCTTCGGCATCTGTGGACAAGGATGGCAAAATACATATTTCACTGGCAAACCTGAATCCGAATAAAGGGATTACTCTGACCTGCCCGGTAATCGGGGATAGCTATAAGACAGTTACCGGAGAAATTCTGACTGCCGGAGAAATGACAGCATTCAACAGCTTTGAAAAACCGGAAACTGTGAAACCGGCTTCATTCAATGGTTTTAAAATGAAGGATGGGATGCTGACAGTTAATATGCCGCCAAAATCAGTGGTAGTTCTGGAGTTAAGCAAATGACCTCTCCCCAAACCCCTCCCCCGGGAGGGAGGGGCTTAAAGAAGAAGAAGCATCCCCCTCTCTCATTGGGAGAGGGGGACGGGAGGGGGTGAGGCAGAAAAAAAGGGAGAGGGGAGCGGGAGGGGGTGAGGCCCGGTAAAAAAAATAAAAATGTCATTATGAAAAATACTTTAAAGTCCTTGCTGTTGCCTGTCTGCTTAATGCCATTAATTTGCGGATGTTCAAATAATACAAAAGGTGATTACCCGATCCAGCCTGTACCATTCACATCGGTGAAGCTTACAGATAATTTCTGGGCTCCAAGGATAAAAAAGAATGCATCAATAACCATTCCGATTGCCTTTTCATACTGTGAATCAACCGGGAGGGTGAAGAACTTTGAGATTGCAGGCGGTCTTGACACCGGGAGATTCCTGACCATTTATCCTTTTGATGATTCCGATGTATTTAAAATAATTGAAGGAGCAGCATATTCGCTTCAGACATATCCCGATCCTGAACTGGATGCATATCTCGACACCCTCATATATAAAATAGGTATGGCCCAGGAGGATGACGGTTACCTGTATACAAACCGGACAATAGCAGAGATGCATGGAGGCAAAGGACTTCATGAATGGGCAAGCCCGAACAGGTGGGAACTCGATTCAATACTCAGCCATGAACTCTATAATCTCGGACATCTATACGAAGCAGCAGTTGCCCATTACCAGGCAACAGGAAAAAGAACACTCCTGAATATAGCCCTCAGATCGGCCGAACTGGTGAATAAGGATTTTGGCCGGGACAGGGTTAAAGTTTATCCGGGACACCAGGTTATAGAAATGGGCCTTGTAAAGCTCTACAGGGTGACAGGAGAAAAGAAATATCTTGATCTCGCAAAATTCTTTCTCGATATCAGGGGTCCGGGAGGAGATTCATACAACCAGGCACATATAAGGCCGGCTGATCAGACTGAAGCCGTAGGTCATTCTGTAAGAGCCACTTACATGTATTCAGGAATGGCCGACATTGCCGCTATAGAAAAAGATGAGGCATACCTGAATGCAATCACAAGGATATGGGAGGATCTGGTATACCGTAAGATGTATATTACGGGTGGTATCGGAGCTACAGGAGGTAATGAAGGTTTTGCAGAGCCTTATGTATTGCCGAATATGACAGCCTATTGCGAAACATGCGCATCAATTGGTGATATATTTACAAACCACCGGCTTTTCCTTTTACACGGGGAATCAAAGTATATTGATATTCTTGAAAAAACTCTTTATAACTCTATGCTGTCGGGAGTATCACTATCGGCTGACAGGTTCTTTTACCCCAATCCTCTTGAATCAAATGGTCAGCACGAGCGGAGCGCCTGGTTCGGATGCGCATGCTGCCCCTCAAATATTGCGAGGTTTGTGCCGGCTATCCCGGGATACATATATGCAGTTACTGATGAGGATCTTTATGTGAATCTTTTCATTTCAGGCGATGCCGATATTACCTTTGGTGAGAATAAGGTGAGAATAACGCAGGAAACCGGTTTCCCATGGGATGGCAAAGCAGATCTTTCGATATTCCCTGAAACAGGAAGAAAATTCTCACTTAAGATCCGTATACCGGGGTGGGCGGTCAACGAAGCTATTCCCGGTAATCTTTACAGGTTTAGTGATCAGAATAATGAATCATACACGATTTCACTCAACGGTGAAACAATTGAAGCGGAATTTGAAAACGGGTATACGGAAATAGAACGGAAATGGGAAAAAGGTGACCGCATAAGCATAGAACTTCCCATGCCTGTCCGTAAAGTTGTTGCGGATGAGCGGATAAAGGAAGATACTGGTAAAATGGCAGTACAGAGGGGGCCGGTAATCTACTGCGCAGAATGGCCCGATAACAACACGGGAAATATCCTTAACCTTGTGATTGACGAACAATCACCATTAACGACTGAATTTGTTCCTTCACTTCTTGAGGGGACTCAGATAATAAAAGCCAGAGGCTATCAGACAAAAAGAATCCTTGATGGCGGAATTGAAAAACTGCCCGGAGAGGATGTGACTCTGATCCCCTATGCTTTATGGAACAACCGCGGACCAGGGCAGATGATGGTCTGGCTCCCTGTTACAGTAGAAAGCACAAAACCACTGACTGGTGAACCTGAATAATCCGGGATGAATAATATTATTTCAGTTATCTTTATAATAGCCTCAGTTGCAGGGTTTTCCTGCAAGACAGAAAGAAAACATGATAAAAATTATAATAATGGAGGCTTCTTTCTTGATGGCATAAAAGGCAATGACAGAAACAATGGAAATGTCAAAAATCCGGTTAAGACAATTACCAGACTGAACGAGCTTCTTGAAAGTAAACTTGACAATGTATATATTTCCGGCGGACAGATTTATGACGGGACTCTGATCATAAGGAACAGATCCGCAGGTGAAGAAGATCCTGTTTCTGTCAGTTCCGTTGGAGAAGAAAGAGCTGTTATAAATGGCGGAGACGGAGAAGCTATAAGGATCGAAAACTGCAGAAATATAAGGGTAAGCAATATTGATATTAAGGGTAACGGGCGAAAAACCGGGAACATTTCAAACGGTTTTTCTCT
>CAYWEQ010000032.1:4741-7262 GCA_964457185.1 uncultured Rikenellaceae bacterium | reverse complement strand
GGAAACGGACCTGTTGGTATATGGGCATGGCAGAGCGATCATATAATAATTCAATATTGTATCAGCTACAGGAATAAAACTTCCCCGGGAGCAAAGGACGGAGGTGGTTTTGATCTGGATGGAGGTGTCACGAACTCAATCATTCAATACTGCCTGTCGTATGAAAACCAGGGTGCAGGATATGGATTGTTCCAGTATCCCGGAGCATCAGACTGGTCAAATAATATAATCCGGTATTGCATAAGTTATAATGATGCGCTGACAACTGAAGGGGCAGGCAGTATTTTTATCTGGAACGGATCAGATGAGAGCGGACAGCTGACTGATTGCATGATATACAATAATGTGATTTACAGCCGGGCAGCTCCTGTTATCAGTTTTGAAAATGCATCTGCACACAAGAATTTTATTTTCTGCAATAATGTTTTTATTAGTAGTGATAACAAAATTTCAGGAACTTATTCCGGAAGCTCTTTCTTTGGAAACCTTTGGTGGAGCATCAAAAGGCGAATACATTAATATTAAATCAGGTTCAGGCAGATAGTATACTTTTATTGTTCATAAGTTAAAAATGTTATTTTTGAGCTGAAAGGATATTTTCAGATGATGAAGGAGTATTATATATATCAGCCATCGGTACAGGGGGATTTTGAGGAAGAGTGGGCTCAATGCCTGAAGCAGATCAGGAAAACACAGATGGCAGGATACAGACCTGTCAAGCTGAATGTATTCACCTCTGTCATTGACAATGCAACTTACCTTAAGTTCAGGGATGAAATAATAAGATCTGTCGTTGAGACATTTGTAGAGCAGGCACCTGCTGTAAGCATTACCGTTCATCCGCCTCAGAGACCATGGAAAGTAGCTGTCGAAGCGCTTTTTATCGCATCCGGCTCCAGAGATATAGTTGCAAAATTTTATGATTCAATTCCTTACGTGGTTATCAGTACTGAATGGGGAAAAGAGGTCTGGGGAGCTGGTCTGGGCAGTGGTTCTTTCGATAAAGATACAAGAAAAGCTGCAGAAAATGCTTTTGATCAGGCAGTTGCATTACTGCGGCAGGAAGATATGTCGCTCAATAATATTGTAAGACAGTGGAATTATATCGGAAATATTCTGGCAGTCAGGGACGGATTTCAAAACTACCAGGTCTTTAACGAGGTAAGAGGCGAATATTATAACCGTCACAGGACTGTTATCGGTTATCCGGCAGCAACAGGTATCGGTTTGAAACTTAACAGTGTGGTTATTGATTTCTGTGCGGTAAAACCTGATGAATCTGTCCGGATAAAGGGACTAAGCAATCCAAACCAGGTAAATGCATATGAATACGGACAAACAGTTCTGAAAGGAACAAAGGATACCGGCAAGCCAAAAAAACAGCCTCCTCAGTTCGAACGTGCCCTGATTATGGCACATGAAAGGAACGCCGTGCTCTATATTTCAGGAACAGCTTCAATTATAGGACAGGTAACAATAGGAAAGGATAATATAAGCGAGCAAACACAGGTGACCATTGAAAATATAAAAAAACTTACAGATGCTGAAAGAATTGGTCAGGTTCTTCCTGAAGGGATCCGGTATTCCATGAAGTTTAATTTACTCCGGGTTTATATTAAAAATCAGAAGGATTTCAATGTGGTCAGGGCAATCTGTAATGAACATTTTCCTTCAGTACCGGCGGTTTTCATTGAAGCGGATGTCTGCCGGAACGATCTGCTGACTGAGATTGAAGCAGAAGTGCATTTTCAATACTGAAATGATCAGATATGGAACATAAACCATATTATTTAACCATTAAAATGAATAAAATAATATCATTAATTCTTTTTGGTCTGCTCTTGACCGGATGTTCTTCCGGGCCATGGGAGAAAACACCTTCAGGAATTACTGTAAACCTTAAGGGAAAAACCGGGAAAGATGTAAGGAAAATAAAACTGGAAGTTATCAGCGACCGGATTATTCATATAGTCGCATCACCTGTCAGAGAATTCTCCCGGGAAAAAAGCCTGATCATAGCGGAAAACAAAAACCTTCCTGCCCCTTCTTTCCAGGTTAATGGCAACAGGGACAGCGTAACTATAGCCACATCTGAGATAAAGGCTAGAATTTCAACTGCATCAGGGCAGATGGTTTTTTATGACAGAAATAATAGAAGAATTCTCGGGGAGCCGGAAGACGGAGGAAAATCATTCGAGCCTTTTTCCGTTGAGGGAACAGATAGTTATTCATTATACCAGGTTTTTGAATCACCTGACGATGAGGCATTTTATGGTCTTGGCCAGCATCAGTCCGATGAATTCAACTACAAAGGGCATAATGAAAGCCTGTATCAGTATAATACCAAGGTGTCAATACCTTTCGTGATCTCAAACAAAAATTACGGCATTCTCTGGGATAATTATTCACTCACAAAATTCGGTGATCCAAGGGATTATTCCCAGATAAACCTCTTCAGGTTGTATGATGAAAATGGCGAAGAAGGAGGTCTTACAGCCACATACTATATAAATTCAGATCC
>CAYWEQ010000032.1:0-4641 GCA_964457185.1 uncultured Rikenellaceae bacterium | reverse complement strand
GGCGTTTCGTATATAGGACTGAAAGCTCTGAGCCCGCGCCCTGCTTCTGAACAGGGTTCCCTGTCGCTCTATTCCGAAATGGGTGATGAAATAGACTATTACTTCATCAAGGGAGAAAATATAGACGAAGTGATAAGCGGTTACAGGTCACTGACCGGCAAAGCTCCCATAATGCCAAAATGGGCTTTGGGTTACTGGCAGAGCCGTGAACGCTACAAATCACAGGAAGAGCTTCTGGATGTGCTGAAAGAGTATCGTAAACGGGATATTCCGCTCGATAATATTGTCCTTGACTGGTCGTACTGGCCGGTAGATTCATGGGGATCACATGAATTTAATCCGGAATTCTTTCCCGATCCCAAAGGAATGGTTGACGAAGTCCACAGGCTGAATGCAAAGATTATGATCTCGGTATGGCCGAAATTCTACCATACTACAGAACATTTCAGGGAATTTGACAGGAAGGGCTGGATGTACCGTCAGGCAGTTAATGACAGTATAAGGGACTGGATAGGGAAGGGTTATATCGGATCTTTCTATGATGCCTACAGTCCCGGGGCACGTGAGCTTTTCTGGAACCAGATGAGAGAGCATCTCTATACAAAAGGATTTGACGCATGGTGGATGGATGCTTCGGAACCTGATATACTCTCAAATGCCAGCATTGAATACCGAAAAAAGCTCTCTACGCCCACCGCGCTGGGGCCTTCAGCAAAATACTTCAACACTTATGCGCTCGTAAATGCAATGGCTATTTATAACGGCCAGCGCTCTGTTGATCCTGATACACGGGTGTTCCTGCTGACACGTTCCGGATTCGCTGGTCTGCAAAGATATTCAACGGCTACATGGAGCGGCGATATAGGAACGCGGTGGGAAGACCTTAAGGCACAGATACCTGCCGGACTTAATTTTGCACTGTCAGGAATACCATACTGGACATTTGACATCGGAGGTTTCTGCGTGGAAGGAAGATATACCAGGGCTTCGGAAGGATCAGAAGACCTTGAAGAATGGAGAGAGCTTAATACACGCTGGTTCCAGTTCGGCTCATTCTGCCCGCTTTTCCGCAGTCATGGACAGTACCCTCTTCGTGAAGTATTCAATATTTCACCTGAAGGGCATCCCGCATATAAAAGCATGGTTTATTATGATAAGCTGAGGTATTACCTGATGCCTTATACCTACTCGCTTGCCGGACTGACCTTTTTCAACGATTATACGATCATGAGGGCTATGGTGATGGATTTTGGCATTGACAGGAATGTGGAAAGTATCGGTGACCAGTACATGTTCGGTCCGTCAATACTTGTTGCGCCAGTATATCTTTACAAGGCCCGGGCACGTGAGGTTTACCTTCCCCAAACCTGCGGCTGGTATGATCTGTATACAGGAAAATATTTTACCGGGAGTCAGAAACTAAATGCAGATGCACCCTATGAACGGATGCCGTTATTTATCAAAGAAGGCTCAATAATCCCTGTCGGACCGGAGATACAATATACTGATGAGAAACCTGCCGATCCGCTGACACTGTATGTGTATGCAGGCAGGGACTGTGCATTTACCCTTTATGAAGACGAAGGCACAAATTATAATTATGAACAGGGAGCATGGAGTACAATAAAATTCAGCTTTGACAACAGAACAGGGGAACTTAAAATTGGCGACAGGCAGGGTGAATATAAAGGTATGCTGAATTCAAGGACTTTCAATATTATCTGGATAAGCAGAGAGAGACCTGTTGCTTTTGATCCTGAGGCGAATCCCCATGCGGTTGGTGCCTATAACGGTAAGGAAATAATCATTACAAAACATTAACTACTATAATAGAACTAATAAAATGAAAAAAACAGGCATTCTTATAATACTGGCAATGAGCTTATTGGGCTGTCAGAGAACACCTTCCAACCTCGTATTGCCATCACTGATAGGAGACGATATGATCATTCAGCAGAAAACAGATGCAAGGATATGGGGCAAGGCAAATCCTGGTCATAAAATAAGGGTTGTGGCAAGCTGGAATGAAGAAGCAACGACAAAATCGGGGAAAGATGGCAGATGGTCAGTCACAATCCCTGCTCCTTCAGCCGGGGGACCTTACACGATGACAATCTCATGCAGAGACACCAGTATTATTATTTATAACATCGTGGCAGGTGAGGTCTGGTTCTGTTCAGGGCAATCGAATATGGAAATGCCGATGGCAGGATGGCCCCCGGTTGATACTGTCATGCATTCATCCCGAACCATTGAATCAACGATACTTCCGGAGATCCGCCTTTTCATTGTACAAAGGAAAATTTCCGGTGAACCTCTTGAAGATTGTACAGGAAGATGGGAAATGTGCGGCCCCTCAACTATTAAACAATTCAGTGCAACTGCATTCTTTTTCGGAAAGAAACTTTATGATGAGCTCCGTGTACCGGTTGGTTTAATTGAATCAGCATGGGGAGGAACACCTGCTGAATCATGGATCTCACCGACAGCCCTTGAGAATGCAGGAGAGTTTGTTGAACAAATAAATGCAATAAAAGAATCGGCACCTCTTCAACATGGATACCAGGCGTGGCTTGAGGATCATGAACAACTGGAGATACAACCTTCCGGCAACAATCAATGGAAAAACCTGACCTTCAACGATGAAAGTGTGCCGTCACCGGAATATGACGACAGTTCCTGGCCGGCGATGAATCTTCCGGGTCAGTTCGAAAAAGCTACTGGCGAACTTGACGGATCTGTATGGTTCCGGAAGAAAGTTGAACTGCCGGCTGACTATAAAGGCAAGGATCTTGTACTATCATTAGGCCCTATAGATGATATGGACCGTACATATTTTAACGGTACTCCTGTAGGGGCAACTGAAGAATCAGGTTACTGGCAGGCAGCAAGGAACTATGATATTCCCGGCAACCTTGCAGGTGAGGGCGTGAATATTATTTCCGTAAGAGTGCTGGATAACCAGGGTGGAGGCGGCATCTGGGGAATTCCGGGATCAATGAAAATATCTGTAAAAGGCGGCAAACAGGCTCCGGTCAGCATTGAAGGCGAATGGAAATATCAGCCTGCAGCAGAACTGATCGGCAACAGGTTCTATATTTTTGACCTGTCAAAAAATGAATTCTTTGCTCAGAAAAGACCGATATCTCTAAGTCCCTATACACCTTCTGTCCTTTACAACGCAATGGTCAGCCCTGTTGTAAAATACCCCATAAAAGGAGCTATCTGGTACCAGGGAGAAGCAAATGTCGGCAGGGCAGATCAGTATGCAAAGATTTTTCCCCTGATGATACAAAACTGGCGGGATTCCTGGGGTATCAAAGATTTTCCGTTCTATTATGTTCAGATAGCACCATACATTTATTCTAATGTTGATTCCACTGAATCTGCCCTTCTTCGTGAAGCGCAGGAGAAAGCGCTTGAACTGCCAGGTACGGGAATGGCAGTGACTCTCGACATTACAACTGTAATGAACATTCATCCTCCCTATAAGAAAGAGGTTGGTGAACGGCTGGCAGCATTTGCACTTAATAATGATTATGAAATACCAACACCCTGTACGGGGCCTGTTTATAAATCAATGTCGGTGGAAGGCAGCACAATAAAAATCCGGTTTGACAATACAGGGGATGGCCTTGTTTCTAAAAACGGACGTCTGAAGGAATTTGAAATAGCCGGGGAGGACGGGAAATATGTAATGGCCAGCGCGGGAATTGTAAATAATAATGAAGTGGTGGTTTATTCTCCTCTGGTCAATGAACCGGTCTCTGTAAGATATTGCTGGCGAAATGGTGCGGAAGCATCTGTCTTTAACAGCGCAGGTCTGCCCGCATGGCAGTTCCGGACGAAAAAATAAAACTTAAACACATGAAAAAGGTTATTTATCTCTCACTGATAATGATTGCGTCTGCTGTTCTCCTTACCTGCTGTAATCAGTCAGCCGGGAAAAAGGAAACGTTGAAGAAAGAGAGCTGGGGAGTTCACCAGGGGAAAGAAGTATTTCTTTTCACCCTGACAAACAGGAATGGCAATGTTCTGAAGCTCACAAATTATGGCGCAAGGATAACATGGATTGAAGTCCCTGACAGATCAGGGGTAAAAGAAAATGTTACCTTCGGGTTTGATACATTCGAAGGTACCTTAAAAGGTGATCCCTACTTTGGCTCAAGTGTCGGGCGATATGCAAACAGAATAGCAAAAGGAAAATTCACAATAGACGGGACAGAATATTCCCTTACGCTTAATAACGGCCCCAACGCTCTTCACGGTGGTCCGGGCGGATGGCACAGCGTGGTGTGGAATGCTGAAATACCGGAAAAAACCGGATCGCCTGCTGTAAAATTCACTTATAATAGCCCTGATATGGAAGAAGGTTATCCCGGGAATATGGATGTTGAAGTCACGTATACATGGTCTGATAATAATGAGATTGTAATGGATTACAAATGCACGACTGATAAAAAAACAGTGCTGAACATTACCAATCATGCCTATTTCAATCTTCATGGTGCCGGTACAGGAGATATTCTGGATCATATGCTTACGATCAATGCCGCTTCATTCACCCAGGTTGATGAGACTCTCATTCCCACCGGTGAGCTGCGTCCTGTTGAAGGAACTCCTTTTGATTTTACAACACCT
>CAYWEQ010000031.1:11142-20709 GCA_964457185.1 uncultured Rikenellaceae bacterium | reverse complement strand
CATCGTATGATATTGGAGGTGCTGCACTGCGACTAAACGAAGAATGGAAACCTTCAGAAGACTGGTTTTCAGATTATCTGATAGCTTATACACAAACTGCACTTGTTACGGGCGATATGAATAATGCCCACCAGTTTGCGCGTTTAGTGTCGGACAACCGAGATCCGAAAACAGGAGTTATTTTTGATTCATCCAAACCGGCCTTTCCTGTTCATGGCACCAATGATTTTAATACAATGATGGATAAGATTATTTCGAATTCCATCAACGAAGGTGGAGCCAGGGTTTTTGATAATAGTAAAATCTATCAGGTAGAGGGGATGTATAATTTTAAGAATCTTATCCACTTTATGGAGATGCAGGTTGGTGCTTCGAATCGTTTTTATTTTGTCAACAGTGATGGAACTGTATTTATTGATGAACCGGGTCACCCGATCAGCATTAATCAGTTTGGGACATTTGTCCAAATCAATAAGAATTTTATAAATGATCATCTTAGAGTAACAGGGGCTTTCAGGTTCGATAAAAACCAATATTTCGAAGCGCAATATACACCTCGATTTTCATTAATCTACTTTCCGGGGGCAAAAATGGAGCATAGCATAAGAGGTACCATTCAAACGGCTTATCGTTTTCCTTCCATTGCAGATCAATGGGTGGACGTAAATACCGGGATATTTAGAATAATAGGTGGAATGCCCGAAGTTCAGAACAAATATAATTTTAATTTGATCCCACTATATCCCATGTCAGGAAGAAATCCTGTTAAAGACAAACCAGTCACAGAGAATGGTCCTATTATATTGCCGGGATTAAGTCCTGAGAAAGTTGCCTCTTCTGAAATTGGATACAAAGGATTGTTTTTTGGGAAAAAACTATTTCTGGATACATATGCTTTTTACAATAAATACAAAGGATTTGAAGCAGTTCAACTGGTGGCTCAATTAGCTGAAGATGCAGGAACAGAAAAAGATCTGCTTTACCAGACTTTTTTTACAACCGATCAACCAGTTTCATCATTCGGATGGGCAGTAGGTATGGATTATATGACACCCATCGGCATATTGATCAAAAGCAATGTGGCCTACAATAAGTTGCTGAAAGGCATTGATGCGCCTGGTGTGGAAGCTCAGTTTAATTCCCCTGATTACCGTGCAAACCTTTCTATCGGCCACCATGCAATCATTCCAAACCTTGGATTTAATGTAAATTTTCATTGGCAAAATAGCTTTATGTGGGAGGCAAGCTTTGGTGCTGGAGAGATCCCGGCACATACCACACTTGATGCTCATATTTCCTACAAAGTGTCTCCAATTAAAACTGTGTTTAAAATCGGGGGATCAAATATTTTAAACGACTATTACACAACCAGTTTTGGCAGTGCACAAATTGGAGGTTTATACTATATTAGTATTGTTTATGAGGATATTCTGGAATATATTAAACGGACTAAAAATTAAATCAACTTTAGAAAGCTTTTTAAATCAGTGTTGATAACTATCTTGTTCAGTAAGGGAGTCTCTGCTACATTATTTTTCCATAAATTCTATTGAAATTTTTACTATAAAAACCTCAGGAGCAGTAGGACTTAAGGTTAATTGGAAAGAAGCAATAATGCCTGAAATCATCGCTTTTGGTAATGGCACACTGGTTATCCCGGTTAATCCGCTTGCATCTTCCACAATATCTGTTACCGTTAATACAAATCCATTAGGAGGAATGGCTGTACTGTTCAGGTTCAGTTTTAATGATGTAGGAGACACTTCTTCCCATGTGCCAGCATTTAATGGATTTAATCCTTCGCAGCTCAAATACATTGAATTGTCTTCTCTTAACTCAACATATGATTTATCAGCAGAAGAACAGCTTACTGCACTCAACAACGCCGTTTGTATTGCTTGCGTAATATCTGTACTAACAGGAACAGGAACATTTCCCATTTCTACAGTAGGTACAGTTAACGCTTCAGTCAAAACAGCTTTACTGATGACATAATCCCCAACAAATTTTGAAACTTCTTCTTCGTCTTCCTTTTTACAATCGGTAATTAATACAAATAAGGGAAGTATAATTGCCAGCCACTTGAAATTCAAAGTTTTCATAAGCTTATAGATTTATTGGTTAATACTTTCAGAACTTATAAGTAAAAATAGCAATAAAGTTCTTTAAATTATAAACGATAGAAACCACATGCTGCCATTTTACCACTTTCTTAATTTGCTTTTTGGGTTCATTAATGTTTGAAAAGGATTTATAATAACAAAGTTAATTGTCAACCATGCCGGGATTGAAATGAGTCTCTCTTTGCTCATCCTTATCATTTTATTTATTGTTTATGCTGTAAATCGTCAGCCTAATGGTTACCTGTAAAGGTAGGAATAAAATATTAATCTATCATTTCTCATTAAAGGGCTGATTAGCATCAGAGAAAATCTTTATTTAACTACTTAGAAATTTATCTTGAAGAGGTTGTGCATCTAAATAAGTTGGACAAAATAAACGCATGAATTAAGTGTTGATTTTATTATGATATAATCATTTCATCGCAATTGTCGAGGTCACAAATCCCTTTATCATTTTTAAATTGTATTTTTTTGTGAGCTATTGATAAACACTGTATATATTTTTTAATGTTTAAAACTTTAGCCGGATTTCTTACAACTAGCGGAATCACCCCAATCACTGGAGGATCAGCATGTTGTTTGTAATTCTGTTCGCAAACAAAGTATAATTCTCCTTTGATTTCAAGTGGATCACCATCAGTTGGGGTCTGATCAACCGACATCTCAGGCAGATCAGTATTGTCAACTACATTAAAAGGTTTAATCATTACTTTATTCATATTTAGCAAATTAAAAAGTACTTATTGGTCCGTAACACACAGTCTCATTACAACTCCCTCATTAAAGGTAGAAATAAAATAATTTTTTAGCATAGTTAAGATTTTTGTTAAAGATCTCCTGAGTCAGAATGAAATCTAATTTATATAAAGGCATCTATCTTTCAATCTGCTGACAAGACAAAAAGTACCTTTCAGTTTACAAAATGACAAAATACTGTAATAAATGAACATTGAAACATTTAAACACCGGTATTAATATTACCATGACCGTTCTATACAAGGCTCAACATTTTCAGTACCCCAAGGACCAGCATGGCTATCAGCAGGATTATACATGTAATGTAGAACCACCGAAGCTTTTTCTTCTGTTTCAGATCCTTTCTTTCATCAAAGGAGGGAGCATAAATATTACATATCTTATGAATAATGTCCTCATTTTCAATAATTTGATCCATGAACTCATTTTCCAGGCCTTTTCTTGTCATCAGTATTCTTTTACATATTAGTTGAAAGATATATCGAAAAACTACATATTATCTTAAGAAATTTTCAAAATATACAACCAATAATTTTATAAACCCGTAAACTTTTTTCAGGACGTCTCAGAAACAAGACAAAAGATAAAAGAAATTTCACGATCGGATACTCAAACGCTCAAACATCTCAACTTCCGGACTCACATTTCACAATCATATTAACAGAATTATCTACCTTTAAGTTCATCAAAATGATAAGCAACTTAATTTAGTTTACTATGAGAAGAAAGATGATCCCCGGGATATTGTTCTTCAGTCTGTTTTCAGCAAGCCTGTTGGCGCAGCAAGTTGCTGGTACGACGTATAACCCGGTAATTCTGCAGCCTGAATATACGAATGGAGAAGGTCCGGTGGTGGCAATAGATGAAGGCCATTATAATTTTCACACTGCTGATGGCAGATATCTTCCCTTTGCCAGGCTGCTCAGGAGCGACGGGTATGTTGTCAGAGGATATCCAGGGAGATTTAAAGAGTCCCGGCTCAGGGATGTCAGGATACTTGTGATTGCCAATGCTCTCAATAAGATCAATGTTGAGAACTGGTATCTGCCCACTCCATCTGCATTCACCGCTAAAGAAATTGAAACAGTTAAAAAATGGGTTGAGAAAGGCGGATCCCTGTTCCTGATCGCCGACCACATGCCAATGGGTGGTGCAGCTGCTGACCTTGCCGCTGCATTCGGATTTAGATTCAAAAATGGTTTCGCCATCGACACGGCAACCAGAGGACAGGCATATTTCTACCGCAAGGACAGGACCATGGTGCCCTGTTCAATAACCAACGGGAGAAATTCCGGTGAAACGATTAATAAGGTGGTTACCTTCACGGGACAGGCATTCGAATCACCGGCTGAAGCAAAAACTATTCTCAGGTTTAATGAGAGATACCTACTGCTCGAAACCGATACGGCATGGGTCTTTGATTCTTCAACACGATTTACTCCCGTAAACGAATGGTCGCAGGGAGCTTATATGAAATATGGGGAAGGCCGCCTGGTAATGTTCGGAGAAGCAGCAATGTTCACTGCCCAGCTCGGCGGTCCGTCACAGGTAAAAATAGGAATGAATTCAGATTTTGCCGGGGAAAACTATAAGCTTCTGCTTAATATCATTCACTGGCTCGATAAAAGGATTGAGGAATAAATCGGAGACTTCTCCTGCATTTTGCTGCCCCTCTTTAGTTACAGAGGCAATGACAGGTGAAATCAGGAATATAACAGGAGTTCCTGTTGTTACCATCACCTACGACGGAACGAATGATTATAAGAATGATGTAATAATTCCTTATTTACAGCAAAAAGAAATTTATTAGAATGACATGGATTCGGAGAGTCTCCTGAATCTTTCATAGATCTTTTCACCTTTCGCAATTCTATCAGCATTGCTGGTTAGTTGTTTCTTAAGATTTTCATGATTCGGTTCCGGACCCACGTATTTAAAATTACCTGGCCCAAACTGACTTACATACCAGGCACGGGAACGGATCCTTTTATCACTGACAGAAGTAATATCAACATCGTAATTTGATTCACCGGTAGAATAAAAAAAGTAATCTGTAACAGTAAAGGGTTGCAGTCCTTCATTTATTCTGTGATTCGGAAAGTATAAATGATAAGCGGCTGCCCGTGCAGCATCGAGGGTTATGAAAGCCGACATCCGGTGGTCTGTTTTATGCCACTTCATCCAGGTAGTACCGGGATCCATGGTAAATACTGCATCGGGACGGTACTGTCTTATCAATCTGCAGACTTTTTCACAAAGCTCTTTTTCGGGAACATATTCCAGCATCCCGTCATCATATCCGAGACAAATGAATGTATCCGTTTCCGGTGTTATTCCCATTTCTCCGCATGCTTTTTCAGACTCAACTTTCCTTATCTGGGCAAGTCTTTCACTTGTCATATCAAGATCTCTCGAACCCTTGTTGCCGGTAGTGTACCATAACATAACAATTTTGTTACCATTTGCCTTAAGTAACGACAATGTCCCCAGACATCCGCTTTCATCATCCTGATGCGGACCAACCCACATTATTGTCTTATTTGTCCATTTGGTAATGTCATCCGGAGCTTTTTGGGCTCTTGTGCCTGTCTGCCCTGATACACTCACCGGGAGAATCAATATCAGCAGACTTGCCAGAAAAAATGTCATCTGTTTAGTTTTCATAACGAAGTCCTCCTTAATTAGTATTTTATTAATAACGCATTGCCTGTTTACAAATATATAAATAACTCGCGAACATGGAAACTTGTCCAATCAAACGCGCAACCGATCGAACGATTAATTGCATGACTGTCATAAAATATTTAATTTTGGATCATGAATAAAAAATCCAGTCGGTTTGTTCAGTTGATGAACAGGGAAATAAAAATTCTCCTTGGTATAAGCTTCGGAGTATTCCTCTTCATCCTTTTCTTCCAGCCTTTTCCTCTCGAGAAATTCGATTTTAACAACGGATTGGTGTTTATTTCCGGTTTTGCAGGTATAGTCTTCTTATTCATGTTTCTTACACGGATTATCATACCCCGGATCATCCCGAAAAACGATCAGGAGGGTAACGAAACTGTGCTGAATTCCTACCTGGAAGGGTTTATCATCCTGGCTTTGTCTTCTGTTGCTTTTACATTCTACCTTCGTTATGTAGGATCCGTACATATCTCCTTCCATATCGTTTTTAAAGAAGTGCTGATATGTCTTGTCCCGCCGGTGGTTTTGAAAATATATGATGTAAACAAGGAATTGATCCGGCAGAATGAATCACTGGTTTCGGAGAGGAAGACAATTCAGAAACAAATTGAAAAGTACGAGGAAGATAACCTGAATAAATCCATTGAGTTCATCTCTGAAACAGGTACTGAAAACCTTACTCTGCTTGTTGCAGAGGTTGTTTTTGTTCAGTCTGCCGATAATTATGTGGAAATAACATACATGGAAGGAGATAACCTTAAGAAGATACTTGTCCGGAATACTTTAAAGAATATCGAGCTTCAGATAAAACCATATTCCAATTTTATCCGCTGTCACAGGACATGCATAGTAAACATGCATTATATCGAAAAACTTAATAAGGACTCTGGCAGCCACTCGTTAACAATAAGGGGATACCAGGAAAAAATCCCTGTTTCAAGACAATACCTTTTGAAGCTCAAAGAAGCCTTGTAAGGGTATACGGGGTGAATGCCATCCGCCCCGGATACCCGGCATTAATCCCTTTTTTGACCTGTTAATCCCTGATCAGGATCAGTTTGTCCCTTTTTTTTGCTGCAGAAATACCTTAGAAATAAATTTGTCAGAATAATCTTTTAACTGATATGAATATTCTGCTTGTATATCCTCAGTATCCGGATACATACTGGAGCTTTAAACATGCTTTAAAGTTTATATCCAAAAAGGCATCAAATATACCTTTGGGCTTAATCACCGTAGCATCATTATTGCCCGATCAATGGAATAAGAAGCTTACAGATCTTAATGTTACACGGCTTAAGGATAAAGATATTATATGGGCCGATTTTGTTTTCATCAGCGCCATGAACGTCCAGCTTGCTTCGGTAAGACATATTATCTCCCGGTGCAAACAGCTTAATACCAGGATAGTGGCAGGTGGCCCGCTGTTCACTGAAGAATATGAACAGTTTGCAGAAATAGATCACCTGGTGCTTAATGAGGCAGAGATAACGTTGCCTCTTTTTCTTGAAGACCTTAAAAACGGCAGCCAGAAAAAGATCTACCGTTCTGAAAGATTTGCTGATATCACCAGGTCTCCCCAGCCTGATTATTCACTTTTAAAAGCGGGTAAATACGGATCAGCGGGGATACAATATTCAAGAGGATGCCCTTATGATTGCGAGTTCTGTGATATTACAGCCCTTTTTGGCCGTCGTGTCCGTACAAAAACATCTGTACAGATAATTTCCGAACTCAACCAGCTGCTGCAAAGAGGCTGGAGAGGCACCGTATTTTTCGTGGACGATAATTTTATCGGGCATAAAGGAAAATTGAAATCAGAATTGCTACCGGCTGTGATCAGCTGGATGGAAGCAAATGGCAGACCTTTCAATTTCATAACTGAAGCCTCCATTGATCTGGCTGATGATAAAGATCTTATGGATATGATGGTCAGAGCCTGCTTTTTAAGGGTATTCGTGGGTATTGAAACTCCGGAAGAGAACTGCCTGACTGAGTGCAACAAGCTGCATAATAATAACCGCGACCTGAAAGAGTGTGTAGATACGATCCAGCGCCATGGAATGGAAGTATGCGGTGGATTTATAGTAGGATTTGACAATGATCCGCCCAATATCTTTCAGCGTCAGATCGACTTTATTCAAAAAAGCGGTATCATAACGGCAATGGTCGGGCTTCTGAATGCACCACGGCTGTCAAAACTATACCAGAGGCTGAAAAATGAAGGCAGGATAACTGACAGTTTCGGAGGTGATAATACCAGTTACTCAATGAATTTCATACCTGCAATGGACAAAAATGAATTGTTAATAGGATATCAGAAGATCATTCAGAATATATATTCCTGCAAGTTGTATTATAGCAGGGTAAAAATATTTCTTATGAAATATGACCCTCCGTTTTACGAACGGCTTACATTAAACAGGTTTATGGCATTTTTAAAATCGATAATATATATAGGTATTTTAAAGAAGGAAAGCAGGTATTACTGGAGCCTTCTTCTCTGGAGTCTTTTTCACAAGCCGAAGTCATTTCCTCTGGCAGTCACCTATAGCATTTACGGATATCATTTCAGAAGGGTTTTCAGGGATATCAGATGAATGAGCTGTAATCCGGCCCGGCAAGGCAGGGCTTCGACACGAATGCATGATTGTCCTGATGCTATAGTCTGAATGTGCGCTTCGTTATGACATGATTTCACAATACAGGAACGGTTTACCGGTAGGGCAGAACCATAGTATGCCGGTCTTATGAAAAAGGGGAAAAATCTTGAATAATGAACTCTGTCAAATTTAAAATCGGGACCGGGATAATATTAATCTTCATTTCATTGAGTGCCTGCGAAAGAAATGAACCTGAAGATGCCATTATAATTAAAACTGGTGACATAGAGGTCTTTGCAGGCAGTACCTATATTTTCAGGGGCACAATTGTCAGTATGGGGGAAGCGGAGATCACTGAGCATGGATTCTGCTGGTCCGAATCCGAAAATCCCGTGATAGACGAAAATTCGGTCTGCCTTGGTGCCAGGAGTTCAACGGGAATCTTCAACTGTACTGTATCAGATCTTTCAACGAATACAACCTATTATGTAACAGCTTTTGCAATAGCCGGCTCAAATACGTATTACGGGGAAGAGAGATCTTTTACCACGCCTGAGACTTTTCCGCTGATCGTAATTGACATTGACCACAATATATACTCTACTGTTGAGATCGGCAATCAGATCTGGATGGCTGAGAACTTTAAGGCAACCCGCTATTCTGACGGATCAGTAATTTCGCGGGTTGAAGACCGGCTGACATGGTACAACTTTGCTCTCTATACCAGCGCATACTGCTGGTATGAGAACTATGGAGCCATCGGGGCTTCCTATGGAGCACTTTACACATGGCCTGCAGCTATGCGCGTCAATTCAGCAAGCGAAATAAAGCCAGGTAAGATTCAGGGTGTTTGTCCTGACGGCTGGCATTTGCCTGATGATGATGAATGGAAGCAGCTTGAGATATATCTTGGAATGAATCAGCCGGATGCTGATGCTGAGGGTTGGCGAGGTACGGATGAAGGAGGCAGAATAAAGAATAAAGGGACCCGGCAATGGCAAAGTCCGAATACCGGAGCAACCAACGAAAGCGGTTTTACCGCTCTGCCGGCAGGCTGGCGTGACGGTGCCGGATATTTTAAAAATCTTGGAACAGCTACCCGCTTCTGGTCCTCCTCAAAGAGAGGTGATTACGGCTGGGTACGGCAGCTGGATTACAATTCTTCGCAGATATTTCGTGGCACCAAAGGCCTCTATGAAGCTATTTCAGTCCGGTGCATCAAGGATGAATGATAAACCATAAATAAAAGATCACTTAAAAGCTTCAGCGCTGGAGAGCTGATAGTGTTGCTTATTTCCATACAGTCTAATTTTCTTCAGTCTTAGCCTTACTTCCCCGGTAGCGGTATTTATGGATTATCTTCATCCTCTCCTCAATACTTGCAAACAATTTCTCGGCCT
>CAYWEQ010000031.1:3348-11042 GCA_964457185.1 uncultured Rikenellaceae bacterium | reverse complement strand
TATTTATGGATTATCTTCATCCTCTCCTCAATACTTGCAAACAATTTCTCGGCCTCGTTAAGATCGATCCTGCCGGATTCAAGCAATTCCTCCACCTTTGCCTTCTCGTTATTAAGCAGCGTCTGAACTGCCTTTTTCGTAGCTACTTCAATATAAATATCATGGTGGAATTTCTTAAAATTCCGCAGAAATGTTTGTCCGTGTATTATGTTCTGGCTTATTTCATCACGAAGCTGGTCATTATTGACCTCAGCGTCAGGAGTTAATGCCATGGACTTCTTAAAACCATTGATCAGCTCGAGGTTTGCATTTTGCGCCGTCACAAAGCCCATTCCAAAATCATAGCTTAATACAAGCTTATTATAATTAAGCTGCCGGTAGATGATAAAAAGCCAGGGAATATTCTGAAGTTTGTTCAGGAATTTAGAGTTGCGTAGCATATTTTCCAGATCGCTTCTCTCATCAAGCTGCATGTTGCCATTTCTGTCAAGCATTTCGCTGATAGACTCGGTAAGCTTTATAACCGTTTCAGAGCTGATAATTCCCTTATTGAACTGCTCCCAATAGTTGGCTTTTTCCTTTTCTAAAACCCGGCGTCTTAGCTCGGCCAGCTCATTGCTTTTTAAAGTGGATTCAACCTTTACTTTCTTATAACGAGGAAGATAACTTTTAATAATTCCGTCATCAGCATTCTTGTAATATCGATCCGATGAAATTTTTACAACTTCTTTTTCCATTTCATCGGATACCGTCTGAAATGTTTGATTCAGGATAATCGCTTTAGAGGCTGCCATTCGGGTCATACCAAGCTTATCAACAATAAACTTTATGGTTGTAGCATTTATGAGCAGAGTAAGCATGACGATCCCTGCAGTTAAAAAGAGAAACTGGTCCCTGATCTCAACCGGTAAAGTCTCCATACCTGCAACTATCAATGCCAGAGCCAGTCCAACGGCTCCCCTTAAAGCGCCATACCATGTTACAACCGAGTCTTTAAAGGTAACGCCATAACCCGATCGTTTCATAAAAGGATACAGCAAAGCAATCATGACAGCCCTGGCCACGTGTATGCCGACATACAGAATAATGAGAACCACAAAATCACCTATAGTAAAATTAACCCGGCTGGCAATAATAACTCCTACAATAATGAATATTAAAGTGTTTGCAAGGTAAACCGCCAGTTCCCAGAATTCATGAAGGAATTTAATAACCTCCGGGCTGATGCGGGTTTTACCCACGCTCGCCATGGTTATACCCAGACCAAAAAGTGCAAGAACACCTGATACATGCAAAAACTCTTCAGCAATATAAAATGTAAGATAGGCGGAGGCCAGGAGCACCACAATCTCCACCATAGCATCGTTAAACACATTTTTGAGCCAGAACATGACAAATCTGGCCATAATCAACCCGAAAAGAGTTCCCCCGACAGCCACCTTTAGAAAATCGAGAAATGGATTCAATTCTGTTACTTGTCCTGATAAAGGCAAATAAAAAACCATAAACAGAACGATTGCTGTTCCATCATTTAAAATTGCTTCGCCATCTATCAATGTGGAGAGTTTTTTACTGGCTCCCATCTCCTTTAAAATAGCAACTACTGCAACAGGATCGGATGCGGATATTACAGCTCCAAACATCAAAGCAACCGGCCAGGTCCAGTTTCGCAGGCCAATATTTAAATTTCTGATTCCAATCAGCAGGACTGCAGTCAGTCCCAGCGCAATCAGTATACCAGGACCAGCCAGCAAGGTTGCATTAACCGATGTTTTGCGGAAAGTATGCCAATCCATCCCAAAGGCTGCCTCAAAGATCAGAGTCGGCAGAAATACGAAAAACACTACATGAGGATTGATTGATCCTGCCCATGAAATGGAACGGTAAACAACCTCGAATGATTCTGAGATAAAATGAAAACGGGTAATCACTCCAAGCAATACTCCTGTTACAACCAGCAATACGGTATATGGAACAGGAGTTTTTTTCAGAAGGTGCCTGGTAAGCGTTCCCAGAATTAATGCAATAATGATAAAAAGTAATGGCTCCACAGTATTCTCGCTATGATTATGCCTAAAATAAATAAAAAAGGAATTATGTTGATACAAAATATAATTATTTATTTTTATGCGGCTATCCCCACTTTTGCTCCGGACTATAATAAGATTATTATTTTAAAGTGACAGTGTTAACTTCCCGATCAGTAACTTTCTTTTTTTTATTCATCCGGAATGTTTACCTTTGATTAGTTAGCAAATACATTATTAACTCACGTAATTTAAAGAACATGAAGAAGGATCTATCGAAATTAATGCCACTGTTATCCCTGATAATTGTGCTGTTCTTAGTTGCTCCGGTAACGTTAAATGCTCAGACAGGGAAAGCTGATTTCTCAGGTACCTGGGTAATGAATGCTGAAAAAAGCACCCTGCCGGAAGATGGTGGCCAGAGAATGGGGGGCGGCGAATTTGCTGTAGCACAGGAAGCCAATCTTCTGACTCAGACACGAACCAGTCAGGATGGTACAGCCAGAGTCACCAAATATACTCTAGATGGAAAAGAGAGTGTAAACACAACCAGAGGTGGTGAAAGCAAATCTACCGCTAACTGGTCGGCGGATGGTAAAACACTTACAATTGTTACCAAATCAAGTTTCAATGGAAATGAAAGGACCTCAACTGCAGTCTGGAGCATGATTGATGCTAAAACGCTTTCAATTGTATCTACAAGACAAGGACAGGATGGTGAAGTAAAAACCACAATAGTTTATGACAAGAAGTAATTATTGTGAAAAGAAATAAACGGTTCAAAGGCTCCGCATGGGGCCTTTATTTTTTGCAAATCACTGACTCCTATGTGAGTAAAGAATTGCTGATTCATGAAATTAATTCAACCAGATAAATATGAAATTGCTAAAATCCGGATCAATTGTTAAAACAGGATTGTCCGGATTTATGAAAGTACTGACCGGATTCAGTCTGATCTTCTTCCCGGTGCCTGACGGTACAGCTCAAAGAGCATCATTCAAACATGATAATCTGACCCGTACGTTTCATATTCATATTCCATCTTTATATAATGGATCTGAACAGATGCCGCTGGTCATTGCTTTACATGGCAGGGGAGGGACCGGAGAAACCATGGTTATTGTAACACGTAAAGGTTTTGACAATCTGGCTGACAGGGATGGATTCATTGTGGTTTACCCTGATGGTATAGAGCTGAACTGGAATGACGGCAGAATGGATGAAGAAGCAAACGACCGTGCACACAGGGAAAATATTGATGATATCGGCTTTATTTCTGCATTAATAGACTACATGATAAAAAATTACAGCATAGATCCTAAACGGGTTTACGTTACAGGTATTTCGAGCGGTGGCATAATGTCATATCGTCTGGCTTGTGAATTATCCCATAAAATTACTGCAATTGCCCCCGTAGACGGGAATATTCCCCATCTGCTTGTGTATGAATGCTATCCGACCATACATGTTTCAGTACTGGCCATAAACAATGTAAATGATCCCATGGTTCCGTTTTACGGTGGTAATATTTACAGCAGTATCCGCAGGTTAAACCTGGGAAAGGTTTTATCTGTGGATGAATCTATCTCATTCTGGGTAAGCCGGAACCAGTGTACTGCTTTACCAGTTGTGACTGAAGAACCTGACACGGATCCGAAAGATGGTACAAGAGTAACAAGAAAGGAGTATAAAAACGGTACTGATGGAACAGAAGTAATTCTTTATTCAATTGATGGCGGAGGACATACCTGGCCGGGAGGTTTTCAGTATCTGCCTGCATTTATCGTGGGGAAGACCAGCAGGGATATTGATGCCAGCCAGGTGATATGGTCCTTTTTTAAAAGACATTCCAGGTAGTTCTGCAGGAAATCCGGCAATCAGCTCATCAGGCTGCACTCAGTATTATGATAAACGCTTTATCTTTACATAATATTAACCGGAGGGAAAAGCTATCAATACAAAATCTTTTCAGGAGAAAGGCTGGCTCAGGCTTGATAATGCTGCGAAACTGTTTCCGGCAATTATGTCGGATGATCTTACGTCGGTATTCAGGATAACTGCAACACTGAAGGATCCTGTCAGATATTCGTCCATCAGTGAAGCTGTGGCCATAACTGCAAAGAGATTCCCGTATTTCAGTGTTTCCCTGGGAAGCGGAATATTCTGGTATTTCCTTGAATTTAATGATCGCCTGCCGCGTATCCAGGTTGAAGAAAAAATACCCTGCACTGCATTTGCCGCAAAAAGAAAGGGCGAACCCCTGTACAGGGTGATCATTAAAGGCAAAAGGATTTCGGTTGAGTTCATTCATATACTTACCGATGGCGGAGGAGCTATGGAATACCTGAAAAGCCTGCTTTACACTTACCTCACTCTTACCGGTACCCATATCAGCTCACCGGGAGAAATAATTCTGCCTTCGATGCCGGTATCTGAAGAGGAGTATGAAGACGGATACAACAGGTTTTTTCAGAAACTGCCTCCGCCCTCCAGGCTCGTCAAAGCCTGGCATCTTCCTTACAAGCTCAACAAGAGGCCAAAACTGAGGGTACTCCGTGCTGAGGTCGATGTCAAAGAAATCCTTGAAGTATCCCGTAATCATAAAGTGTCTGTTACCGAGTATTTTGTTTCTGTATACCATTTTTCGCTGCAGAAGATTTTTATTTCCGGGAAGGAAGAAAGCAGGAGAGAAAAACGAAAAGTCCTGAGAATAGAAGTACCGGTTAACATGAGAAAAATATTCCCCAGCAGGACAATGCGCAATTTCTCTCTTTTTGTGCTGCCGGAAATTGACGTGAGGCTCGGGACTTACACTTTTAACGAGATACTCAGATCAGTTCATCACCAGCTGCAGATAAGCGCTGATGTCAAACAGATATCCAGATTTCTGTCATCGAATGTCAGTCCTGAAAAGCTTTTTATTATAAGGATAATGCCCCTGTTCATTAAAAAAATGGTTATCGCTTCCGTTTACAGGGGCCTGGCATCAAAGCGCTGGACAGGCATAGCTACGAATCTCGGACTGATAACTCTTCCGGCAGAAATGGAGGATAAGGTTGATTCTTTAGAGCTCATTCCACCACCGCCCAATCCGAATGTTAAGGTAAGCTGCGCCCTGGTTTCATATAAAGACAAGCTGAGGATCTGCTTTTGCAATATCACGGAATCAAATGAACTTGAACGGCATATTTTAAGGCATCTTTCGGATGCCGGTATTAATGTTAAGATCTTAAATAACGATTAAAAGCACCGACAATGACAATTTGCGTTAACTGCGGAATTGAACTGGATAATGGATTAAGGATATGTCCCCTGTGTGGCAAGGATCCGGGAAATAAAGGTGAACAGGAACATATTTCCAGTAATTATCCTTCAGGTATAATTCAGCTTCAAAGAAAAGAAAACAGAAGGTATCTCTGGGAGTTAAGCGGAATAATAGCTTTTTCCGGGATCGCTGTTTGTACTATTGTTGACCTGTTAACAAGCAAAGGCTTAAGATGGTCACTCTTCTCTGATGTGTCAATATCGGCAGCATGGATAATCCTCACGCTATTTTTGTCAGCATACAAAAGGCCTTTCATTCTGGTTGCCTCCCTGATGCTTACGATTATTGCAGCTCTTTTTTTTATTGACCTGATTGCCACTGGTCCGGAGTGGTTTTTTCCCGTAGGTCTTCCTGTCACAATTGCTGCATTTATAGCCCTGGGTGCCATCATTATTCTTTACAGTGCAGCTCATTTCAGGGGGTTGAACATAATTGCTGCATCATTAATGATATTATCAGGATTTTGCATTATTTCAGAAATGATACTGGATGAATACCTGGATGGCTTTGTGGATTTACGCTGGTCACTCATTGCAGCCATTTCAATTCTTCCTGTGGCGCTGGTATTCTTCTTCTACCATTACCGGCTTAAAAAGGGGAACCGGCTTGACAGCTTTTTCCATATCTGAAATACGGGGACAGCAAAAGAACGAAAAATATCCCTTAATTATTCTGCTGGCCGGAGTTCATAATCTCCTGAACCATCCTGGTAACGGTGCGGAAATCAATCTTCCCCGTGCTCATCATTGGCAGCTCGCTGATGACAATAAACTGTCTCGGAAGCGCGATGACGGGAAGCTCTTCCATCATCTTCCTGAGTATTTCTGTTTTGTTTACGTCCCGGGAGACTGTTGCCACAATAAATGAACCTTTTTTCTCGTCCATTATCTCAACGACACAGCAGGATACACCCTCAGGAAGATGCTTCTCCAGGATATTCTCCACCTTGACCAGGGAGACCATCTCTCCGCCGATCTTTGTGAACCTCTTGAACCGGCCGGCATGCCACAGGTATCTGTCTTCATCAAAGAATCCCATATCACCTGTATTGTACCAGCCGTCATTCAGGGCTTCAGAAGTAAGCTCCGGATCATCATAATATCCTTTCATAACAGAGTCTCCTTTTACCATGATCTTTCCGACTTCCCCTGTTGCACACTCTTCCCCGGTTTCAAAATTCTCAATCCTCACCTGAATACCCGGAATTACTCTTCCGGTACTTCCCGGCCTGTTGAATTCATGTGAGTTAACAGAAATAACAGGAGATGTTTCGGTAGCCCCGTATCCCTCGAGAAGCGTGACTCCATGCTTTTTCATGTACCCCTCCCTCAGGGCATCAGGACACTTATCAGCTCCTGCTACCATTAACCTCAGGGTTTTGAAATCTCCGGGATCAGATTTCAGGAGATAACCCCAGAAGAAACTCGGAGTGCCAACCATTATTGTCGGCTTCTCCTCACGGGCAATCTTACTGATTGTCTGAAAATCAAGCGGATTGGCATATGTCACCATTGTCATGCCATAATATAATGCTACCCAAAGATTTACTGTCAATCCGAATACATGGAAAAAAACAAGGTTTGCCAGAAGGATGTCCGATGAGCTGATCTTTACATAATCTCCGAAACTCTCAATATTTGACGCGATATTTCGGTGAGTCAGCTGAACAGCTTTCGGATCTTTTTCGCTTCCGCTGGTAAACAGGATCACAGCAGTGTCATTTTCGTCTCCCTTATGAATATTTTTCAGAAGAATACTGAGAGGCAGCTTTGATTTCAGAGCCGCTTTCAGTTTTTCGCCGGTAGTGACACTTCCCATAATGTCCTCAATAAGAACCATGCCATCAATAACCGGACATCCGATTTTTTCAAGCAGAGCTTTTGATGCAATAATGGTTTTGAATTTGCATTTTTTCTGCGCGTACTTTGCATTGACCTCGGCACCTGTTGAATAGTTGATCATTACAGGTATCCTTCCGCTCATCAGGACTCCGGCCGTAGCCAGTGCACCTCCTGCAGAGGTAGGGATCATTATACCGATGAAACCATTATCATACTTTTTGAATCTTGAACAAAGGATAAGAGCGCCGATCAGAGCTGTTGAATAATTGACCGATTTCCCGGTAGTCTTGTCAATAATTGCAAGTTTTTTGGCATATTTTTTTGCCATTCGGACAAATTGCTGATGAAGTAACATAGAGTCAGGTATTAGTTTAAATTCTGATTTTCCAGGAGTCCAATATAAATATTAATTTTAAATAATCGTATCAGTTTTTATAGTCTTTATTTCATTTGTTCGAAAAATTATGAAAAATTAACAATCTCCTATATAACTGTCATATA
>CAYWEQ010000031.1:0-3248 GCA_964457185.1 uncultured Rikenellaceae bacterium | reverse complement strand
TATTCCATATATTTACGATTAAAACAGATAGATTATGAACCAGAAATTCATCCCTTTTGAGATAATCGAAAAGTTTGTCATCAAAGTAATGGTAAATGCCGGCATTCCGGAGGATGATGCAAAGATCATAGGTAATGTGTTACTGCAGGCCGACAAATTCGGAATCGACTCCCATGGTGTGAACCGCCTGAAGCTGATCTACCTCGACAGGATAAAAGACGGAATTCTGAATCCTGTCACTAATTTCGAAATAATAAAGGAGGGTCCGACCACGGCTGTTGTGGACGGACATAACGGCATGGGACATGTTGTGTCATACAAGGCAATGAATCTTGCCATTGAAAAGGCCCGGAAATTTGGCATGGCCATGGTAGCTGTTCGAAACTCAACACATTATGGGATTGCCGGATACTATGCGCTGATGGCTGTCCGCGAGAATATGATCGGCGTCACCGGCACCAATGCCCGTCCATCCATCGCCCCGACATTTGGTGTTGAGAACATGCTGGGGACCAATCCATTAACGTTTGGTATTCCATCTGACGAACCGTTTCCCTTTCTGCTCGACTGTGCTACTTCAATAATCCAGAGAGGTAAGGTGGAACTCTATGCCCGGAAGGGGAAAGAGATGCCTAAAGGGTGGGTGATCGATGATAATGGTGAAAGCAAGACCAATCCACAGGAGGTCCTTAATGACCTGATTGCAGGACGGGCTGCTCTTACACCGCTGGGCGGAATCGGGGAGGATACCGGCGGATATAAGGGTTATGGATATGCCACTGTTGTTGAAATACTTTCAGCAGCCCTGCAGCAGGGTGCTTTCATGAAGATGCTCATGGGTGTAAAGGATGGCAAAAAAGCACCCTATCCTCTCGGGCATTTCTTTATAGCTGTTGATATCAATGCCTTTACTGATCCGAATGATTTCAAAAAGACAACAGGTGATATTCTCCGTGACCTGAGGGCATCCAGAAAAATGCCGGGGCAGAACAGAATTTATACTGCCGGCGAGAAGGAATACTATACCTGGCTGGAGAGGAAGGATAAGGGTGTCCCCTTTACAGAACAACTCCTTGAGGAATTCCAGGGATTATGTAAAAGCTACAGTTTGGAGGAGTATCTCAAGTATTTTAATTAAGTCTGGTGCATCAGCTGCTGATAAAAAGGCTTTTGCTGGAATATTCCGGATCACAGGTCAGGTTAACATTTAATTTCCGCAATCCTGCTTCATCACCCGGGGTGGGAATATGAGTAAGATGCACTTCGCAGCCGCGGAGCAAATTAAGGTTTTCCAGAGCCATCTTGGCAGCAGGATTGGATAAAGCGCTTATACCGAGTACAATAAGCGTTTCATCCACATCAAGACTGACCATTCTGCCATCAAGGATATCTTTTTTAAGATGTGTAACCGAATCAATTATATTTTCGGGAAGGAGGTACATTTTGTCAGGGAGACCGGCCAGGTGTTTGGTGGCGTTTAAAACGAGACTTGAAGATGCATGCATCAGCGACGAGTTTTTACCTGTGATGATTGTACCATCATGCAGTTCTATAGCGGCACCGCAATAAATTCCCGCGTTACCCTTCCCTTTCTTTTCAGCATCTTTTGCTGCTTCTCTTGCAGGCAATACAACTTTCCGGTCTTCAACTTTCGCCCCTGTTTTATTCATGATGTCAGTTATCCGGCGCAGGGTATCTGTATCGACAAGCCCCAAAGCATATTCAACGGCACACCTGAAGTATCTCCTGATGATCTCCTGGTATGATGCTTCCGTGATTATTCTGTTATCCACTATACCAGCACTGGCACGGTTTACGCCCATATCGGTTGGCGACTGGTACATCGATTCACCTCCTGTTATTTTTTCGATGATCCTTTTTAGCAGATGGAACGCTTCTATGTCGCGGTTATAATTTACAGTCTTAACATTATAGGCTTTAAGATGATGTTCATCAATCAGCACCCTGTCTTCCAGGTCAGCGGTGGCGGCTTCATAGGCAAGGTTTACCATATGATCGACAGGCAAGTCCCAGATCGGGAATGTTTCAAATTTAGCATAACCGGCCTTGATCCCTTTCTTATAATCATGGTAAAGGCTGCACAGGCAGGTGGCAAGCTTGCCGCTGCCCGGACCCGGTCCGGTGACTATCACAATTGGATTTTTGGTTTTTATATATTCGTTTCCCCCGTATCCATTGTCGCTTACAATAAGGTCAACATCAGCAGGATATCCCCGTATAGGATGATGCAGATATACCTTGATCCCCCTTAATTCAAGCTTATTCTTGAATGCTTTTGCAGGCGGCTGATCATGATAACGGGTGATGACCACTGCGGTAATATCTATTCCCCACTCTCTGAAATCATCAATGGTTTTCAAAGAATCAACGTCGTAGGTAATTCCGAAATCGGCCCTCACTTTTTTTCTTTCAATAGCACCGGCATGAATGCACAGGATCACGTCAATCTTGTCTTTTAACATCTGCAGAAGGCGCATTTTGACGTTGGGATCAAAGCCCGGCAGTACCCTGGCGGCATGATAATCATAAAGGATCTTACCGCCAAATTCCAGGTAGAGCTTATGGTTAAAACGATTCACCCTTTCAAGGATAGAAGATGTCTGCTCCCTGAGGTACTTCTCATTATCAAATCCTGTATGATCAGTAATTCCCATTTGACTACCCGAAATATAGTACCCGTAATTTGTTTATAGCTTTCAATATTAGCAAAATTTTTACTTCAATGGTTCATCCTGGCTGAGTTCATAGCTGAATCCCTTTTCAGATGCTTTCATTACAAGTACCTTGAGTAAAATGAGGTTAGCCAGTATCGATTCAGCCCTGTATGATGATATCCGGGCAATTTTTCTGAGCCGTGATAATGTAATTGATCCGTTTTTGCCCAGATAATCCATCAGGAGATTTTCGACCTTGCCGAATCTGACCAGTACACCGCGTCTCTTTTCTTCTTTCCGCCAAACCTGCAGTAACACTCTGTTAGCAATAAGGTTCTGATCGTGATGCCTGAAATATGTCAGCCATCTTCCGTTTTCATCCTTAGCCTGGTATGGCCTTTTATTTCCTTTTGCTACTTCAACCTCAACGATGGTTTTCCCCCCCGTCGTATGTTGTTTGACAGTGTAATTGATTTCAGGCCGGCAGAAAAGATGGGCAGCAGTATCAACCATATAAACCTCTTCATCGGATTGAATTCCCGCAATACTGCCATTGTCCCTGACTCCAATAAG
>CAYWEQ010000030.1:12963-20878 GCA_964457185.1 uncultured Rikenellaceae bacterium | reverse complement strand
TGCAGTAATTATGATAATTATATGCTTGAGGAGGATGGGAGGATAGATGAACAGATATTCAATGAATATGTATCCCTTAACCTGCGGTATCCGCCTATATTTATACAGACCGACAATGCCAATGATGCTTTCAGGATCCTTCAGTCAGGTGATGTTGACCTTGTGATTTCCATGGTAAGCCTTAAGGGAACTGACGTATTTGCACTGGCAAAAAAAATCAAGGAAGAGTATGCGGACATTCCTATTGTGGTGCTTGCATACTTTTCACGAGAGGTATCGCTCAGACTGGAAGGAGAGGATCTCAGCGCAATTGATTATGTTTTCTGCTGGCTGGGAGAGGCCTCTCTTATCCTGGCAATAATTAAGCTTATAGAAGATAAGATGAATGCCGAACACGATATTGAAAGTATAGGTGTGCAGGCAATTATCCTTGTGGAAAACTCAATAAGATATATATCATCGTATCTTCCAAATCTTTACCGTATCGTGCTGATGCAATCGCTTGATTTCCAGAGAGAAGCACTGAATGAACATCAGAGGATGCTGAAGATGAGGGGCCGTCCGAAAATATTGCTTGCCACAAACTTCAACGATGCGGTTGCCTTATACAATAAATATAAATACAACGTACTCGGCGTTATCTCGGATATCAGCTATAAAAGGGATAATGTTCAGGATGAGAATGCTGGAATAGAACTGTGCAAGGTGGTGATGGCCGATGATGACAAGGTCCCTTTCCTCCTACAGTCATCAAGCTCTGAGCACAGAAGACACGCTGAGGAGCTCGGCGCTGGTTTTATAAATAAGTATTCAAAGTCACTGGCTCTGGAACTTCGTAATTTCATAATTCAGAACCTTGCATTCGGTCCATTCGTTTTCAAGAATCCTGACACGCTTGAACCAATAGCGATAGCAACAGATCTGCAAAGCCTCCAGCAAAAACTTCTTACAATACCCGATAATTCGCTGGATTACCATGCAACCAGAAATCATTTCTCTAAATGGTTGAATGCCAGAGCTTTATTTCCCGTAGCGCAGATGTTTAAGTATATTCGTAAGGAGGATTTTGAAACCATGGATGAAATGAGGAGGTTCCTTTATATTGCCATCTCAAGCTTCCGGTTGGGAAAAGGGAGGGGAGTAATAGCAAAATTCGATAAGTCAACATTTGATGAGTACCAGATATTTTCACGCGTCGGCGAAGGTTCAATCGGGGGCAAGGCCCGGGGGCTCGCATTCATTAACAGGATAATCAAGAATAACAAGCTTTTCAATAAGTTCCCTGATGTACTTATAACGATACCCCGGACTGTAGTATTGAGTACCGATATTTTCGATGAATTCATGGATCATAACAATCTGTATTCGGTCGCTCTTTCCGAACTTTCAGACGATGAGATCCTTAACAGGTTCATTAATGCGGAGCTTCCCGGAAGAGTATACCAGGATTTCTATGCCTTTCTTGCTGTTTCGAGAAATCATCCTTTGGCTGTCCGTTCTTCTTCTAAATTGGAAGATTCACATTATCAGCCATTTGCAGGGATTTACTCAACATACATGATACCAAGGCTTTCAGACAATAAGCTTATGGTGAAGATGCTTTCTGATGCAATAAAGGAAGTTTATGCATCAGTCTACTACAAAGCCAGCAAAGCATATATGACCGCTACTTCCAATGTTATTGACGAAGAGAAAATGGGAATTGTCCTGCAGGAGGTATGCGGAAACAGGCATGGTGATATTTTCTATCCTACCGTATCGGGAGTTGCTCAGTCTATCAATTATTATCCGATTGGGTCAGAAAGAGCCGAAGATGGCATTGCTAATGTTGCTTTCGGGCTTGGGAAACTGATCGTCGAAGGAGGAATGTCATTGCGTTTCTGCCCCAGAATCCCCAGGAAAACATTGCAACTCTCATCCCCGGAAAATGCCCTGAGAAATACACAGAAAGAGTTCCGTGCCCTCGATCTCAATGTAAACAGTTTTGTCCCTTCAACTGATGATGGTGTTAACATCCCCAGGATTGACATTAAAGATGCCAACAACGACGGCGCCATGAAATTCATCGCCTCAACATATGATCATGAAAACAATGTTCTTTATGATGGAATAATACACCCCGGAAAAAGGGTAATAACCTTTTCCGGTATACTGGAGCACAAATCTTTTCCTCTGGCTGAGATACTTACGACACTACTTGACCTGGGCCAGAGGGAGATGAATAATCCTATTGAAATTGAATTTGCTGTTAACCTCGAAACGCCGCCAGGCACACCTAAGGTTTTTAACTTCCTGCAAATCAGGCCTATAGTTTATTCAGACGAAATAAATAGCATCAATCTTGAGAATGCTAAAACAGAAGAGACGATAATCTTTTCCGAATCAGCTTTAGGTAACGGTGTCTTTAAGGGGATTCATGACCTGGTCTATATAAAACCCGAATCATTTAATGCAGCACAGAACAAAACTGTAGCAGGTGTGATCGAAAATCTTAATTCCGTATTTATCAGGGAGGCGAGAGGGTATGTCCTGATTGGTCCGGGACGCTGGGGTTCAACAGATCCCTGGCTGGGGATACCTGTAAAATGGCCTCAGATTTCGGCAGCCAGGATCATCATAGAATCGGGTTTGAAGAATTACAGGATTGACCCGAGCCAGGGAACACATTTTTTTCAGAACCTTACTTCATTCGGAGTTGGTTATTTTACAATTAATCCCTATATCAACGAAGGTTATTACGATGTTGACTTTCTGAACAGGATCAATGCTGTTTTTGAAGACAGCTTCGTAAGGCACATTCGATTTGAAAAGCCCCTGGAAATTATGATCGATGGGAAGCGGCATAAAGGAGCAATAATGAAACCGGTGAACTAAAGGCTCATAGGCTCAGCGGCACAATGGTTCAACGGCACAACAGCAAGAATCCCACTTTGAAGAGCTTGTCCCGGTCTGGGATCAGGAGGATTAAGGGGATGTAATTTTGAATGCAGGGAGGTATTATTAAAATGTTACACCGTCAGTCAGAATATCCTTGTTAACCTTCTTTATAAGTCCCTGCAGAACATTTCCCGGTCCCACTTCAGTGAATGAAGCAGCACCTCCTGCTATCATATTCAGGATGGTCTGGGTCCATCTTACAGGAGAGGTCAGCTGTTCAACAAGGTTTTTCATAATGATATCAGGGTCAGTAGAAGGATTCGCATTAACATTCTGGTAGACAGGGCATTCAGGTTTATTGAAATGAGTCGATCTGATAGCTTCTTCAAGCTCGACTCTTGCAGGCTCCATCAGGGGTGAATGGAATGCTCCCCCGACTGATAGTTTTATTGCCCGTTTGACACCTATTTCCTTAAGAGCTTCAATTGCCTTGTCAATTCCTTCATTTGAACCGGAGATAACTATTTGTCCCGGACTGTTATAATTGGCAGGAACGACAATTTCAGAAATCGAGGTGCACACGTCTTCAACTATTTTGTCATCGGCGCCTAAGATTGCTGCCATAGCTGACGGTGTTATCTCACATGCTTTCTGCATCGCCATTGCTCTTTTTGAAACAAGTATCAACCCGTCTTCAAATGACAAAGCTTTGGAGGCAACCAGTGCTGAGAACTCCCCGAGGGAATGTCCGGCTACCATTCCGGGATCAAAGGCATTTCCCATGACAGCTGCCAGTATCGTTGAATGCAGGAATATAGCTGGTTGCGTCACTTTAGTCTGTCTTAGATCTTCATCAGTGCCGCTGAACATTATATCAGTAATCCTGAAACCTAACAGGTCATTTGCCGTTTCAAACATATTCTTGCCTTCGGCAGATCTTTCATACAGATCTTTTCCCATGCCTGGGAACTGTGCTCCCTGACCTGGGAATACAAATGCTTTCATATTAGAATATTTAGATTAAAAACCGTTTCCGGCAGAGCGCAAAAACAGGAAAATAATCAATGCAGCCTTGATCCGATAAGATGAATAAACTCCTCGCGTGTATTCATGTTTTCAAGAAAGATGCCTGTGAATGCTGAAGTTGTCGTAACCGAATTTTGTTTCTGTACTCCCCTGATCTGCATGCACATATGCTGGGCCTCGATAACCACCGCAACACCAAGCGGTTTAAGGGTATCCTGGATACAGTTCCTGATCTGGGTAGTAAGTCTTTCCTGGACCTGCAGTCTTCTTGAATATGCCTCCACAACACGAGCTAACTTGCTTAGTCCGGTGATAAAGCCATCAGGGATATATGCCACATGTGCTTTCCCGAAGAACGGCAGCATGTGATGTTCGCACATAGAATACAAATCAATGTCTTTTACTATGACCATTTGTCTGTATTCCTCTTTGAACATAGCTGACGTCAGGATTTGTACAGGATCAATATTGTATCCGACAGTAAGGTAATTCAACGCTTTTGCTACTCTGACAGGTGTTCGCAGCAGACCTTCTCTCTCAGGATCTTCTCCCAGGAGTGTCAGTATTTTCTTATACATTTTCGCCATCTCGTCGATGGTCTCCGCATTCCAAGTCTCGATCTTATTATATCCGTCATCTGTTAAGCCTGACCCGTCATTAACTTTTTCAATTTTATTAGCCATAGTATTCTATCGTATTATTTTCTGTTTCTTCAATCTTTATGCAATGAAGCAGTGCACCCCCGTTTTCAACCGGGTCTTTCAATTCATTCCAGATAGCAATAGCCAGGTTCTCGGTCGTGGCAATTTTTTCCTTCATGAAATCAACCTCGAGATTGATATTCCTGTGGTCAATTTTCCTGATTACTTTTTCCTGGATTATTCTTTTGAGGGCGTCAATGTTCATCACAAAGCCGTGATCGTCAGCGGGTTCTCCTTTTACAGTCACCCAGAGTACATAATTATGTCCATGCCAGTTGGGATTTGAACATTTGCCGAAAACTTCCCGGTTCTTTTCATCAGACCAGTCCTGCCTGAACATTCTGTGTGCAGCACTGAATCTTTCTCTGCGTGTAAGGTAGATCATATCACAGTGCGTTTTAAATGAAATGCAATATTAACCAATAAAGTTAAGGTTTTTAATGGTTTTATATAATATATTTATGCATTATAAATGTTGAAGGGAGTTGAAGAGAGTCGAAGAATGTTGAAAAGAGTTTTGATAGTAGCTGCCACTGATGCTGAAGCTGATGCTTTAAGGAATATTCCCGGAATAAGACCTTATGAGAATGGTTTTTATTTTGGCAACTGTGATATTACGATACTCATAACCGGGGTGGGCTCTGTCGCAACTTCATGGTCAATGATGAAATGGTTTTCTGCTAATGCAAAGCCGGATCTGGCCTTAAATATTGGTATTGCAGGAAGCTACAGGGATAATATTGTTGTCGGGGATGTTGTGGCACCGGTGTCTGATTGTTTTGCTGATGCCGGAATGGAAACCGAAGGAGGCTTTATTACTCTTTCTGAAGCGGGAATGGGAGATCCTCTTATCAAGGATGGCAGGATAATTGCAGAAAACAGATATGTATCGCTGCTGGCGGGATTGCTGAAGTCTGTGAAAGCAGTCACCGTGAATACAGCAGCCGGTTCAGCTGAAACCATACAAAAAATGTCAAAGAAGTTTAATCCCGACATTGAAACAATGGAGGGAGCAACTTTTTTCTATATTTGCTACAGGGAAAAGATACCTTTCACAGCTATAAGGTCTATATCAAACAAGGTTGAGCCCGGAAATAAGAAAAAATGGGATATACCGCTGGCCATCAATAACTTATCCGAAAGGCTGAAAGATTTTTTAATAATGCTTGATTGAAAGGATGAAACTGACACTGGGTTTCTCACCATGTCCCAATGACACATTCATTTTTGATGCGATGGTTCATGGGAGAATAGATACTGAAGGGCTGGAGTTTGAATATTTTCTTGCTGATATTGAAGAGCTCAACAGAAGGGCCTTCACCGGGAATGTTGATATTACAAAGATCAGTTTCTATGCTTATGCCTACACAGCTCAGAATTACATTATCCTTGACTCCGGCAGCGCCCTCGGGCACAGGAACGGACCACTTCTTATAAGCAAGAGGAAACTTGACATCTCTGAAATAGTCAATGCAAGAATAGCCATACCGGGGAAATTTACTACCGCAAATCTGCTGTTCACGATATTATGGCCTGAAGCAGTCAACAAATCAGAGTATCTTTTTTCTGCTGTTGAGGAAGCCCTTCTGAGGGAGGAAGCTGATGCAGGGCTGATCATCCATGAAAAACGATTTACATATCTGAAAAAAGGTCTTATTAAAATTGCTGACCTGGGAGATTGCTGGTTGAAGCTTACCGGTATGCCTATTCCACTCGGAACGATAGTCATCAACAGGAAAATACCTTATGAAACAGCTCTTAAAGTAAACCGTATAATCCACCGTAGTCTTGAATATGCATATCACGACTCACTTGCATCATACGATTTTATTTCGTCAAATGCCCAGGAGATGGAGGCTGCAGTGATGAATCAGCATATCAAGTTGTTTGTAAATAAATTCACTTCGGATCTCGGCAGGGAAGGTAAAAAAGCTATCAGTGAGCTTTTCCGGATAGCAAGGAACAAGATGATCATACCTGAAATGCCGGAAAGGATTTTCCTTTCAGATTGATAAAGGATGTATAATTAATTATACGATAAGGAATGAAACTAAAAGATCTTGTGCTCAAAACCCGCTCATACAGACGCTTTGATGAGTCACACCGCATTGAATACAAAACGCTTGAAGATCTTGTTGGCCTGGCAAGGCTGTCAGCTTCAGGGGCAAACAGGCAGCCTCTCAAATATGTAATCTGCAATTCCCCAAAGGATTGTGCAAGGATTTATCCGTCCGTAGTATGGGCAGCCTACCTCAGGGACTGGGATGGTCCGGAACCGGGAGAAAGACCTTCGGCATATATTATCATACTGGGTGATAAATCAATCTCCGAAGGATTCGGAGTGGACCATGGCATCGCAGCCCAGAGCATCATGCTGGGAACGACAGAAGCCGGCCTTGGGGGCTGTATGATAGCATCTATAAAACGAGAACAGCTTCGCGATGAGATGAAAATACCTGATAAATATGAGATAATGCTGATCCTGGCTCTTGGCAAGCCTGTTGAAAATGTGATTATTGATGAGATAAAAGATGGTGATGTGAAATACTGGAGAGACAATGAAAAGAATCACCATGTACCTAAACGCCCTCTCAGGGAACTGATAATCAAGCTTTGAAGAGATTTAACAGAATGAAAAAGTATTATTCTGTCATATTATTTTTCTTCTTCGCTGTAAGTTCATTATACGGCCAGGTGCTGAAGGATTCAGATACAAGAATACTTTTCCATGGACTGGTATTGGATGCAAATTCACTGAATCCTCTCCCGGGATCACAGATCATGATAAACAGCTCTTTTTCTTCCATAAGTGATGATGAAGGTAAATTTGCATTTTATGTCAGAAGAGGAGATACTGTAATTTTCAGAATGCTAGGCTATAAATCAACTGTCCTTAATATCAGGGATACACTTACCGGCAGGGAGTTCGTGGCAGGTATTTATATGAATGCTGATACTCTTTCAATAGGCGAGGTGGTGATCATTCCAAGATATTCAAACCTGCGGTCAGAGATGTTCTCATCAAGACCAGAAACAAATTTTGCAATTGAAAATGCAAAATATAACCTCGAAGTATCCTCATACCAGGGAAGAATTGGTCAGAGCAGGCTCGGGGATCCCTCAATAAACTATGAAGTCCTGAGGCAGCAACAGCGCAACGATGCATACACAAAAGGACAGATTCCATCTGACAGGATTGTCGGCATCAGCCCGTTGATGCTGATCCCTGCAACATATCTGCTCATGAACGGGCTGCCCGAAAGGCCTTCGCCACTGAAACCGCAACTTACTGAGCAGGAGGTGGACCAGAT
>CAYWEQ010000030.1:0-12863 GCA_964457185.1 uncultured Rikenellaceae bacterium | reverse complement strand
GGAACATACACCCTCATCGAGTGTCCGTCATTTACTATAGAGTCGCGAAGATTAGGTGTAACACCGTAAAGCATCTGGAATTCATACAGATGCTTTGGTACATTGTATTGCTTCAACAGCTTATAGGCGCCTTCAACCAGCGGCTTATCGTGTGTTGCTATCCCGACATGGATCCTGTTCTGTAACATGAATTCCAGGTCCTCGAGAAAATGCCGGTTGATCTCTTCATGCTTTTTGTATGAGATAGCTTCCGGTTCAACATAAATTCCTTTGCAGAGCCTGAAGCTTAAAGGATTTGCTTCACTGTTGAGATCTACCATACCTTTAAGGTCATCAAAGGATCTTTTGAGGTATGCCTGAAGAACAAGACCCACATTAACAGAAAATTCTGCCTTAAGCCTTCGGAAGAGTTCAATTTCAAGTGTAGTACAGGGAGAATCTTCCATATCAATCCTGATAAAACCTTTATAGGAGGCGGCTTTTGCAACTATTTCCCTCATGTGACGATAACAAACCTCCTTATCGATCAGAAGGCCAAAGCTTGTGGGTTTTACAGAGAAATTGCCATTAATACCATTCTTGTACGAAAAATCAATCAGGCTAAGATATTCCTGCTTGTTGACTTCAGCTTCATCCAGGTTTTTTATAAACTCCCCGAGCACATCAAGCGTTACAAGAATATTTTTACTGTTGAGCTCTTTTGATACGCGTATAGCATCCTCAACAGTCTCACCTGAAATATAGGAATTGGAAAACAGCCATACGAATTTCCTGGGAAAGTAAGGCAACATTGAAGCAATAAATCTGTTAAACATATTCTGTGATAATTATCAGGTTCATTCTCATCAGATCGCTAATTAACATGATTTGAGTCCGTTTTTTAATGACCTTTGTCATTGAATTAAGGTATATTGTAGCCCGAAAATTGCTTATTTTGAATTAATTTTTCAAACAATGCAACCATTTTTTTTAATGGTATGTCTTCAAAATGTCCTCAGTTTATGATGAGTGACCGGCAAATAATAGAAGGTTGTGCAAGGCATGAGAGAAAGGCGCAGCAGGAGCTTTACAGCAGGTACTCTGGATTTTTGCTAGGTGTATGTCTGAGATATGCAACCGATAAAGCTGAGGCGGAAGATATTTTGCAGGATAGTTTTTTGAAGATTTTTTTCAATATAAAAGATTTTTCAGGAACGGGTTCTTTTATAGGATGGTTAAGGAAAATTGCAGTTAATACAGCAATAACCCATTATCACAAAAATCTGAAGTTCAGATATCATATTGAAATTGAGGATTTTGTGTCAGTTGAGACAGGGACCTCCAGTTTTGAGGAAGATCTCTTTACATCTGATGAGCTGTATAAGGTTCTGAATGAACTGCCTGCAGGTTACAGGATGGTATTTAACCTTTATGCGGTTGAAGGATACAAGCATAAAGAAATAGCAGAGATGCTGGGTATCGATACTAACACCTCGAAATCACAGTACAGCAGGGCAAAGGCTGTGATAAGAGACAAGCTCGGAAAGCTTCGTAAACTGAAAGGCAACTATCCGGCAAGTGATTGATGAAATTTTGAATTTTGAATTTTGAATTGAGAATTTTTATATAGTGAAAGGGAAGAAAGAAGATAAGGCATTAAGTGATTTATTCCGGCAGAAGCTTGGGAATGCAGAAGTAATTCCTTCATCTTCTGTCAGCAAAGCGCTCATGCGCAGGCTGATGAGAAGAGAATTCCTGCATTTCAATCCTTCCAGGTTTAATATCTGGTATACCGGCGGGATAATAGTTGCCGGAGCTGCTCTTTCCCTTGTTCTTTCTTCAGGGCCCGGGGAAAATGATCGGCCTGCAGAATCAAAGGCTGCAACCGGGATAAATAAGCCTGATGTAGTTGATGGCCGGACCAGTGATGCGACCAGCCTTCCTGATGTTAAACAGGCTGAGGATGCCAGGATTACAAGGAAAAAAACTGATACCAGCACTGAAAGGTCCTCAGGGGAAATTGCGTCTGATGCAGAAATTAAGAGATATCCGGAAAAGAAAAGGAATATTGTATCGCCCACAGAAGTACCTTCTATACCAGAAGAAGGCCTGTTCCGGGATGGAAAAACTGAAAAAGACAGACTCCAGGGTGCGTCAGGACAGGTTAAAAATCTTATATGGGCATCTGTTACGGAAGGATGTACTCCTCTTAAAGTAAGTTTTATTAACAGGTCATTGTCATCTGATTCCTGCAGGTGGACATTTGGTGACGGAGGTTATTCATACAGAAAGGATACTGAATGGCTCTTTGATGTTGAGGGGCAATATGAAGTTATTCTCCGGGTATTCAGTCCGGATGGCAGGCAATCGTTCTCATCTGTTCTGATTACTGTATATCCCAGTCCTGTTGCCCGTTTTGAGATTACTCCCGAGAATGCTATAATACCTGATGATGAGATTACTTTTCTCAATTATTCGACCGATGCTGAAAAATACAGATGGGATTTCGGAGACGGCACAGCCTCTGAGCTTTTTGAGCCCAGGCACTATTACAGCAGATCTGGTAATTATAATATCAGGCTGATAGCCTATTCGGATTACGGATGTTCCGACTCGATTGTTGTTAAGAATGCATTTGGATCAGGATATTATGTCAGGTTTCCGAATGCATTAATGCCAAATCCCAATGGACCTTCTGGAGGTTATTATTCTAACAGGAGCGATGAATATGCTAACGTATTTCACCCGGCTCATTCCGGGGTATCTGACTATCAGCTGAGGATTTTCAGCAGGCGCGGAATCCTGGTCTTTGAAAGCAATGATGTGAACATCGGATGGGATGGTTATTACAAGGGCCAGCTTAGCGAACCGGGGGTATATATCTGGAAAGTAAGAGGAAACTATATAAACGGGGAACCGTTCACATTAATGGGTGACCTCACACTGCTGAGGACACCCTGATATCCGGGTTTGGCGTTCATCACACAAAACCGGACGTTCATCTATTTTAAACCTCCATTCATTGAAAAAATAGATGAAACATGTCACTTTTGCCGTTATTTTTCGTTTAATTGGGTGAATTGTGACTGGATTTCACTATTTTCGTCAACATAAATCTAACGGGATTGACTTTGCTGAGGAGGATTATATATATATGTATACTGACTTTTCTCCTTTTTACAGATAGTTTTAGTCAGGATCCGACATTCTCGCAATTTTATGCCAATCCGCTTTATTTGTCGCCTTCTTTTGCAGGTGCCACCGAGGAGTACCGTCTCGGACTGAATTACAGGAACCAGTGGCCTGCAATCCCCGGGGTTTTCCATACTTACAGCATTTCGTTCGATAAGGCACTGATCAATTTCAATTCGGGTATTGGTGTTCTTGCAACGTATGATGTTGCAGGTTCCGGAGACCTGAGCACAACCAATGTCGGACTGCTTTATTCTTACGATTTCTTTATAAACAGGGAATGGCACATAAGGCCCGGAGTGAATTTCAAATTTTTTTATCTGGGTCTCGATCTTGCCAAGCTCATATGGAGCAGCAGTTTATCAGGAGGGGGGACACCTACGCCTTCAATTCATCCTCCTGCGTTTGATAATGTTGCTGACGTCGATTTCGCTACCTCCGCACTGGTTTACAACGACAGAATATGGGCAGGATTTACACTTGATCACCTGCTTGTACCTAAAACTTCATTTTACGGTGAGGATGCAACCGTGCCGATTAAGTTCAATCTATACGGAGGCGTGCAGATCATTAAAAAAACCCGGTTAAGGACCAAGCTGAAGGAAGTGCTGTCAATCGCAATGAATTTCCAAACACAGGCTAAATTTTTTCAGACAGATATCGGATTATATTATTATAAAGATCCTCTAATATTCGGCTTGTGGTACAGGGGGATCCCTCTTGTAACATCCCAGGCAGGAGATGCAATTATAGGTCTTATTGGTATTAAAACAAGTCAGCTTCATATAGGATACAGCTATGATTTCACAATTTCGAACCTCATAAGTTCGTCATCAGGAGCACATGAGATCTCGCTTGTATATGAGTTCACGTCATTATCTGTTGGCTCTCAGAAAAGAAGGATAAGAGCTATCCCTTGCCCGGAATTTTAGTCTATTGCAAAAATATTTTTTTCTTATATCCCTGATCTTAAATCTCACCCGGCTATGGTCCTATTTGTTTAATTGTTTTATATTTGCGCCTTACGATTGTTTAACAAATATTTTTACAGGATGAAGAATCTTAATATTATACTGTTTTCTGTTTTATTCCTTGCTTTGGCCCTCCTTTATTTTTTCCATTTTTCAGGAAACACAGAAGGCAAACAACCCGGGAATCAGGCAGAGCAGCCTGAAGTTGCCCCGGCAGGAATAGCATATGTAAATGTAGATACCCTGATTTTTAAATTCAATATGTTTTTCGATATGAGGGATAACCTTATGGAAAAGCAGAAGAAAGCTGAAGCTGAACTGAATTCAAAAGCTGGCCAGTATGAAAGAAATGCAAGGGATTACCAGGAGAAAGTGAACAAAGGCCTTGTAACCAGAGCCACGGCAGCCGGGATGGAACAATCACTGATGCAGCAGCAGCAGGAACTGGTGAACCTTCGCGATAACCTGCAGTCAAACCTTATTGAAGAGGAACAGGTGATGAACAGGCAGATTCTTGAATATATTACTTCGTTTCTGGAGGATAACAAATCAGAATACAATTACCAGTATATTCTCGGCAAAAGCTTCGGCGGACAGGTTCTCTACGGGGACTCCACTCTTGACATCACACAAAAGGTGCTTGATGCAATAAATAAAAAGTATCAGGCAGAGAATAAAAAGTAACTATGGGTTTTGCCACTTCATGGCTGAACCAGAGGGCTTTATCCCCTGAGCTGATCAAAGAGGCACCTGATAATCAGACAGGTATAATAATTGTTGTGCCTGCTTTTGATGAACCTTCAATTACTCCGCTTCTTGATTCCCTTAATTCCTGCACTGAACCTGATTGTAAGACAGAGGTGCTGATCATTTTAAATGCCCCGGAAAATGCATCTGCTGAAAGCCTCAGCAACAATGAGAAGTGCATCCGGAATATCAAAGACTGGGGAAAAAACAATAAGAGCTTTTTCCGTCTCTATGTTATTAATGCAGGGCGATCTGCAAAACGAGAATGGGGTGTGGGACTGGCAAGAAAAACAGGTATGGACGAAGCGATCCGTCGTTTCAACTCAATAGGGAAACCCGATGGAGTAATTGTCAGCCTTGATGCAGACTGTACAGTTAAACAAAATTATTTTATATCTGTCTCCACTGAGCTTCTTAATAAGAAGGAACGGTCAGCATGTTCAATATATTTTGAGCATCCTTTGTCGGGAGGAGAATTCCAGGGAAGGATTTATTGTTACATAATACTCTATGAGCTCCATTTGAGGTATTTCATTCAGGGGCTTAAATACTCGGGATCTCCCTATGCATTTCACACAGTCGGATCTGCACTGGCTGTGAAGGCGCTTCCTTATGTTAAAGCAGGAGGCATGAACCGCAGACAGGCGGGCGAAGACTTTTATTTTGTCCAGAAACTGATCCCCCTTGGCGGCTATTTTGCACTGAATGCCACAACCGTTTACCCTTCTCCAAGGGAATCATTCAGGGTGCCGTTCGGGACAGGTGTTATGATATCCAGACTTATGGATGACAGGGGGGGGCAATTGATGACTTACAATACGGAAGCCTTCAGAGAACTGAAACAATTATTTGTCACTGCTGAGAATCTCAGTTCTGCCGGTAAACCGGAAGTTGCGCAGTATTATCATAACCTTCCCCCGGGATTGAGATCTTTCATCGGGGAAAGAGAATGGTCTGACAGGATGGATGAGATAAAAAGTAATACTTCCTCCCATGAATCATTTATGAAGAGGTTTTTCATCTGGTTCAATATGTTCAGGGTAGTAAAGTACATGAATCATGTTCATTCAGGCATGCTCAGTAAGAAAGCGGTTGCGGATTCAGCTTTTGATCTTCTCTCAATATCGGGTTTGCCATTTGCTTCAGATGATCCGGAGGAATTGCTCATATATTACCGGTCGCTGGAAAAAAATGAGGGGCGGGGAGGTTAATTATTCTTACGGGTAATTTTCCTGTCTTCCCGGGGAGTAAGGATTATGTACAGATCTTCGTCAGGCTTTTTCATGCGATACTGCTCCCTGGCAAATTTCTCCAGGTTCTCATTATCGGTTTTCAGTTCCTGGAGCTTCTTCGCGTCAACCTCAATCTTCTTCAGGTAATACTCCTTTTCGTTTCGGAGCTTATTAAGTTCCCGCATCTCCTTATACCTGGCTATCAGGTTATTTGAATCAAGCAGAAGGAGCCATATCAGGAAGATCAGGATGGTCAGGATGTATTTGTTCCTGAATATTGACGGGATCTTGTCTGTGAACTTAAACCTTATCATTCTATTTGCAAACCTACGATTATTTTTTCATCCTCCGCTCATCAGGTATAGCATCTGAACATTATCGCCGTTGCTGATAATAGCGGTATCATATTTTTCCTTCGGTATAAGTGTACCGTTTACCTTTATTATTCTCATTCTGAATGAGAATTTTTTCAATTCAAGCATTCTTGTCACGCTCATGGTTTCCCCTTCAAATTCCTCTTCCCTGTTATTCAGTAATATTATCATAAACGGCAGTTTCCTTATTTTTTGTTCATCAGGATATCGATAACTGTGTTTGCCTGCATGTTAGCCACTATGCCAACCCTCGGGGCCATCGGAGGCAGGTCATCGCCGGCAGTCGTCGATTCATCACCGCAGACGTAAAGGGTATCATCAATCTTGCGGGATCTTATTGTTTCATTGTTCCCAAAGCCTGCGAGTCCTGAGCCAATAACAACCGGCATTCCCGGCATCTCTGACAGTATCGTTTCAATTAACATTTTCTTCATATCGTTCCTGTCAAAAGCCTCAACAATGACGTCACAGCCGGCAAAGACATCCGGAATATTCTTTTCATCCAGTTTAATATTGTGAGTAATAACCTTTACAGAAGGATTGATTCGTGCGATATTTTCTTTCAGTGCATCTGTTTTAAGCCTTCCTGTCTGGTCAGTAAAATAGTACTGACGGTTCAGGTTTGCAGGTTCTATCACATCAAAATCAGCTATGACCAGGGTTCCAATCCCGCTCCTGGCAAGAGCAACAGCACAGTTTGATCCAAGACCTCCGGCCCCGGCTATCCCTGCACGGAACTTGTGAAGATGCGATTCAATTTCAGAAAACCTCATTAAAACTGATCATTATCAATACAGATACAAATATACAATATGTAAATCATCTGCAGAGAGGGAATGCCTCTCAGGAAGATAACTTACTGACTAAAATCATGCTGAACCAGCACAAAATTTGTTAACTTTGACTTATTGGTCATTATCTGCCGGCAAACTTAAAAACTAAGACTAAATGGACATTGCAGCAATCAAGGCACAGCATAAGCTTTTGAAGGAGTGGACATACAATTGGACTCCCCTGAATAAAGGTTATACCGACAAGATACTGTACATAAATGTTGGTACGACAGAAATAAAAGAGAGAGATGTGCCTCCGGTTATGAAAGAAAAATTTATCGGAGGGAAAGGTTATGGTCTGAGACTCCTGTGGGACGCAACGAAACCTGACACAAAATGGGATGATCCTGAGAATGAGATAATTATATCTTCAGGCCCCATAGGCGGCATAACTCAGTACTCCGGAACAGGCAAATCGCTGGTTGTAAGCCTGTCGCCTCAAACCGGCTCCGTTATGGACAGTAATGTCGGAGGATTTTTTGGTCCGTTCCTTAAGTTCTCAGGTTTTGATGCGCTCGAAATGCAGGGGAAAGCCGAACATGATGTAATTGTATTCATTGATGGAATAAACCATAAAGTGGAGATATTCGAGGCTCCGGCTGAAGCAGTTAACAGTCACGTTCTGGCAGAACAGATGACCGGGATGTTTGCCGATAATGACAATGAAAAGAAGAATATCGGGGTTGTTTCCTCAGGGTCAGCTGCTGAACACTCGCTTATCGGGATGCTCAACTTCAGCTTTTATGATCCGAAGCGTAAAAAAGTGCGCATGAAGCAGGCCGGAAGGGGTGGTATAGGGACGGTCTTCAGGAATAAAAAGATCAAAGCTTTGGTATGTAAAATCCCCGGCGTGAAGGGGAACCTTAACAATGTTGTTGATCTTGAGGCAATTATGGAGAGGGGTAGAAAATTCAACAAGGAGATGCGTGATCTTGATGACAAGCAGAGCCAGATGCGCCAGGTAGGAACAGCACATCTGATGGAAATAATGAATGACCATGATCTTCTTCCTGTCCATAATTACAAGTTCGGCAGTCATACTGAAGCATATAAAATTGATTCGTCAGTATGGAAAAGAAACTTCACTCAGAATATTCCTGATGGCTGCTGGATAGGCTGTAACATGTCTTGCACCAAGGGAGTCGACGATTTTGAAATCAGGACGGGTCCTTATAAGGGATCAAAAGTTATAGTTGACGGACCGGAGTATGAAAATGCAGCCGGGCTGGGTTCAAACTGCGGAATATTTGATCCTCAGTATATTATTGAAACAAATTTTTACTGCGATACATACGGGATCTGCACAATAACCTGGAGTACCCTCACTGCTTTCATAATGGAATGCTATGAAAACGGAATACTGAATAAAGAGAGAACAGGCGGCCTTGAATTGAATTTCGGAAATGCAGATGCTGCTCTTGAACTTATACATCAGCTTGCCCGTGGTGAAGGATTCGGGAAGATTGCAGGACTGGGAGTCCGTAAGATGAAAGAGCTGTTTATCAAAAACGGCTGGGGAGATGCTGATTTCCTGAACGACATAGGAATGGAAAACAAAGGCCTTGAGTATTCACAATACATGTCGAAAGAATCACTGGCCCAGCAGGGGGGCTTTGCGCTTACAAACAAAGGCCCGCAGCACGATGAGGCATGGCTCATATTCATGGATATGGTCAACAACCAGATACCGACCTTCGAAAATAAAGCCGAAGCACTGCACTATTTCCCGATGTTCAGGACATGGTTCGGGCTTGTGGGATTGTGCAAGCTGCCGTGGAATGATGTTGAACCCGAAAACAATGCCCAGACGGATGAACCTGCTAAAGTGCCGGAGCACGTTGACAATTATGTGACTATATATAAGGCAGTTACGGGTCGGGAATTCGATAAGAAGAGACTTATCGAAGATTCCGAAAGAGTATATAATTTTCAGCGGGTTTTTAATCTTCGCCGGGGATTTGGCACCAGGAAATGGGACAAACAGCCATACCGTGCAGCAGGGCCCGTGACTATTGAAGAATATGAGTCCAGAGCTGACCGGTACGATAAACAGCTTAAGGAAAAGCTGAATTTTGATCCGGCCGGCAAAACCACTGAAGAAAAAATGAATATACTCCGTAAATACAGGGAAGAACAGTATGAAGGACTTCTGGATGCTGTTTACCTGCGCCGCGGATGGAACAACAATGGTGTGCCTAAAATTGAATTCCTGCAAAAGATAGGAATGGATCTTCCTGAAGTGATAGATGTTGTCAGGAACTACCAGTAGAAGTATAATGGAGATAATATCATTTGAGAAGGCACACGAGATTGTAATGAATTCTTCATTCAGCACAGGGAATGAAAAAATCTCATTTACCGGATCGTTAAACCGTATACTGGCTGCCGAGGTGGTCAGCGATATGGACATGCCTCCTTTTAATAAAGCTTCAGTTGACGGCTTTGCGTGCAAGAGATCAGATCTGGAAGGTGAACTCTCTATAATAGAGACCATTCCTGCCGGCAGATGGCCGGAAAAAACCATAGGTAAAAACCAGTGCTCACGCATAATGACAGGCGCCGCGGTTCCTGAAGGCGCTGACTGCGTCATAATGGTTGAATATACCAAAGTCCTTGCTTCCGGGAAATTAAGATTCACCGGATCAGCAACAAAAGAGAATATTGCATACAGGGGAGAAGATATAAGGAAAGGGGATGTCGTGCTTAAAGCCGGAAAACAGATCACTCCTCAGGATATTGCAGTGATGGCTACAGTAGGGCATACATCTGTGACAGTCAGCAGGATGCCGGATATTGCAGTTATCAGCTCGGGCGATGAGCTTGTTGAACCTGATGAGATCCCGGATATATCGCAAATACGGAACTGTAATTCTTACCAGCTAATTGCTCAGACGGAGAGGGCAGGGGCTCGGGGCAAATACTACGGGATCGCAAAAGATGACGAGGAGGAGACATATTCTGTGATTACGAAAGCGATATCTGAAAATGATGTGGTACTAATTACCGGCGGAGTATCCATGGGTGATTTTGATTTTGTGCCATCGGTGCTTGAGAAAGCCGGAGTGAAAATACTATTCACCCGTGTTGCCGTTCAACCGGGGAAACCCACCACCTTCGGAATACATCCCAAAGCGGTGGTCTTCGGGCTTCCTGGTAATCCGGTCTCCTCATTTGTGCAGTTTGAATTCCTCGTCAGGCCGCTGATATATAAAATGATGGGATCCACCTGGCAGCCCTTAACCATATCACTGCCGATGAAAGAGAGATTTTCGAGAAAATCTTCAGACAGGATGGGACTTATACCTGTCAGCATTACGGATACCGGATTTGCTGCACCGGTCGAATTTCATGGATCGGCCCATATTTCAGCGCTTCCCGGAGCTGACGGGATAATTGCAATACCCCAGGGAGAAAGTATAATTGAAAAAGGTGAAATAGTAAATGTCCGCCGGATTTGACGGACACATTGTTAAAAGCAGAATAAAGATGGAGCTTCCTGAGAAATTCGATGTTCTGATAATAACTCTCAGCGACAGGGCACACAGCGGAGAGTATCAGGACCTTAGCGGACCGCGGATAAAGGAGAGACTTTCGGACTATTTTAAAGAGCAGAACTGGATCGGAGATTTTAACCTGACGCTGATACCTGATGATTCCGCAATACTGAAAGAAATACTGAAAAGCGCCGGGAATGTTTACAGCATGATATTCACCACAGGAGGGACCGGAATCGGTCCGAGAGATATCACAGTGGAAACTGTCAGACCGCTTCTTTCAAAAGAGATTCCGGGAATAATGGAATATATCAGGATGAAATACGGGTCGGAAAAGCCTAATGCCCTGCTCAGCCGGGGTGTTGCCGGCATTCTCGGAGAAGCTCTTATTTATACCCTCCCCGGATCTTTAAGGGCGGTTGATGAATATATGACAGAGATACTAAAAACACTGGGACATATTCTTTCAATGAAGTATGGAATAGATACACACGCGAAGGATCAATAAGTGAGACGGTTGCTTGTATTTGTAGCCGCAGTGCTTATAACCCGGTCATAACGCTCCTGCGGATCCCTGTAATAGACAAGAACGATATAATCGTTTTCGGTTTCATAATGGCTGCCTTCAAAAACAGTTGCAACTCCCTCCGTATCACCTTTCCTCAAAAAAACATATTCATAATTATACCACCCCTGCTTTAATAGCATGGTGCATTCATATTGCCCCTGCTGAGGATTATAATCCATCAGGTTATTTTTATCAAAATTCCAGGTGTTCAGTCCTCCGGAAATATACATGCTGCCACCAGCTATCATATACTTTGAAGGCAGTGTAAAATACACATAAACATAATCAGCATCCGTTTCCGGATCGCGTCCCTCACCTGAAGCAATGAAATATTTTCCATTGAAGTCCTGCCAGTAGAAATATGGCTTGAATTCCCTGGTTTCCGAAGGTGCCAGAAATATGTTATAATAAGGGGCAGTGTAATCTATTTTTCTGACAAATTCTGACTGGTACCTGATGCTTTTTATATCGAAGTACCTGAATTCATTTCCTGCAATGAAAATGTTCTTTTCAGACATAGCATTGAACCTGAGTTCATTGTTGCCGATAAAATCAGCTCTGAGGTTCTTTTTTGCATTATTCCAGCGGCCATTCTGGAGCACAAAACAATAAATGTTGCGGAGAGGATCAATTACGGGAATGCCTCTCAGATTTACATTAAATTCGAATTGCTGACCTGTGTTATTGTAAGCTGTAATCAGAGGCCTGTATGCTCTGAAATCTATTTTAGCCCGGTCTTCAGTAATTATGAACCGCTGAGTAAGCACAGGCTTGTCAGGTTCTCCATACTGATATATCAGCAATATGTAATTCCCTGAAAGCAAAAAAGATATCCTTTCATTTGGAAAGGCAAGAGTATAATGAAAATACTTTACCGTGGTATTGAATGATGTTTTTACGTCCTCAACAGGATTGTCAGGAAAGCCTCCAAGGTATTCGTTCGTGAAAATGTCTGATTTGTTCCAGTCTTTATCACAGTGTATGAATGTATAATAATATGTCTCGGTATTGTCATCCAGGAGATCAAACTGAAGGATCAGTTTTTCCCCGCTGTTCAGCTTTATCACAGGGTAAGAGAAATTCCATCCCTCCTTATAAAGCTGAACGGTCTTTATCCGGCTGTCATATATATTATTGGAATAAGAAAAAGGGTCCTGATCGCTATCTGATTTAAGATGGTATGGATTACAAATCCGCGCCAACAGCAACTGCGACGGAAAGCTCAAACATATTATAAATATCAGTGTTCTCATAATAAAACAGAACTCCGGGGAAATGTTAACAAAAATAGTGCAAAAATATTATATCATATTTGACATTTTTGATTAATTATGAAGAGCTATTTATACATTTGTAGCCAATGTTAATTTATTAACAGAACTCAGTTTTTAAGGAATTATTTTAATGGTTTCGTTATAAAATGTCCAGAACAATAAGGTTGAAAAAGGGATTAGACATCCCGATAAAGGGTGC
>CAYWEQ010000029.1:10445-22436 GCA_964457185.1 uncultured Rikenellaceae bacterium | reverse complement strand
CCGCATCCAGTACATTTTTCTTCGTTTATGTATCTTGGCTTTTTATTAAGGATTAATTTAAAATTACCCGCTTCACCCTCTACTTTTTCAATATCCGATAATGTAATTATTTCAATATCTTTATGTCTTCCTATCTCAACCAGTCGTGGTGCCATAGTACACATTGCACAATCGTTAGTAGGAAAAGTTTTATCCAGCTGAGCCATTACTCCACCGATAGCGGGTTTATTGTCAACAAGATAAACTTTAAGCCCTGATTCAGCCAAATCTAATGCAGCCTGCATACCGCTTATGCCGCCGCCTAAAATCGCTACTGCTCCTACTTTTTCCGTCATTTTATTTTACCTCCGATATAGATTGTTTACTTAATTCTTGTTGTTGCAACTGGATTGCCTTTTCCTTAATCCTGGTAAAATATACAGCAACCGGTCTGTATGCAAGATGTGCCCATTTTGAAAACGGCACTTCTATCATTAGCATTGGGATAGCAACCATCAGGTGAATTAAATACATGTAAAATCCAATTAATGGGGCGTTATTAATTCTGCAAATAAATATTGCAATCCCTGTGAGAGTTGTTAATAATAATAGTATAACAAAAGTCCAATCGGTAGTGTGAGAGTATTTACTTTTTTCACTATCCTTTTTAATTCTTCTTATTAAAAAGTAAATTGTCCCTAAAATAAGCACTGTGGTTCCATAAAAACCTAATATTCTTTGTATATTCCACCAATTGTAAGATTCGTCCTTACCCTGGAACCACGATAAGAAAAAGACAATCATAAGGAATAACAAAGCATAACCGGACATAAGCAGGAAATGAATTATCCAGTAATTATATTTTCCTTCACGCAACCGTTTGATAAATCCCACGGATTCTTTTTCACATTCACTGAAACGCCACTGGAAAAGAAAATGAAAAATCATATTGCCCAGCTCAGTAACATATAATTTAACCGGAATTTTTAAACTTTTATCGCTTCTTATTGTCTTCAGATACATATTGAAGACAAAGGATAGTAATAAGCCTGCAAGTAAAATAGCAACAACAATATCAACGGAATGAACGATTTCTGCTGGTGCCAGTTCGTTAAAAGACATTCCATCGGAAGTTGTTGGTAATCCCAGACCCGGTAGTAATGCCCATATAAGAAATACTACTCCTGCTAAAAGAAAAATTGCAGCAAATTCCCATATTTTGGATGTATATAGTTTTTTTGCAATTCCTGTCCAGTCGTAGTTTGCAGTAAAAAATCGTCTGAGAGTCATCATCGTTTCTCCGGGATCTGCCTGCCTCGGACATGATGTTGAACAATCACCGCAGTAGTAGCAAAGCCACGGATCTAAACTGCTTAATAATCTACCCCTTAACCCTGTCCGCACATATTGAAGAGATGCCCGGGGTGAAAGAGGTGTATCGTTTGTTGCCAAAGTGCAGGTAATTGTGCAGCCGCCACAATTAAGGCATGCATTAGTATCGAATTTCCCGTATTTACGAACTTCCTTTAACAGTTCCGGGTCAGCCCATTCTTCCATTTCACCTTTATTCATTTTTATTCATTCCTTAAAAATAATATTCTAAATATATAAAAGAAGTTTTTTATAAATAAATTTAATGATATTTGTCATACTGGTGACATAATTTAATTTCAAGTTATTAGTGCCAACAATAAATTTAATTAATTTATTGTTGCATATATAATATCTATAAATAGCATTAATTCAATTAAGTAAGAATTTATTTATAATCTTATTTGAGTCCGACATAAACTTATATAAAGATTTTTAAAAATACAGTGTTTTCTTTTTGTTTTCCGGCTTATTCGTCGATACTGCAAAGCAATCCGTCAATCTGTGCATGTATCTGCTGATCTGTAAAATGTCTTCCTTTAATTGCTGATGATGGGCACGCAGCTACACAAACACCGCATCCTTTGCATAAAACACTAATAATATGAGTCTTTCTTTTTTCCTCAAAGAATTCAATAGCGCTATAGGGGCAAAGCTGGTTGCAGAACCGGCAACCGGAGCACTTATCTTCGTTCACTTCCGAATAAAGTGCATCAACCTCGATCTTCCCTTTTGCAATTCTTGCCAGGATTCGCGCAGCTGCAGCTCTGGCCTGAGCAACTGTATCCGGGATATCTTTCGGAGCAACACAGGTTCCTGCAATAAAAATTCCATCTGTTGTTGTTGCAACTGGTTCAAGTTTCGGATGACTCTCAATGAACCATCCATCTTTATCCTGACTGATATTGACAGTGCGGGCTATTTCGTGTGAATCTTCATGAGCTTCCATGCCAACCATAAGGATAATAAGATCTGCAGGGATTTCAATATGTTCACCTGAAAGCTTTTCACTGACTTCTATAAGCATTTCACAGCCATCTTTCGACGATGCCTTATGAATAACTGGTCTGTCATCTTTTTCATACATCAGGAATAATGTTTTGGCTTCAGATGACTGGCGGTAAAAATCCTCATGTCCCTTTCCGAATGCATACATGTCAATATAGATATCTGAAATATAGCATCCAGGGTTTGCAGATTTTATCTCATGAGCATATTTTAATGCAGTCATGCAGCAAACCCTTGAACAATAGGTGTGGAATTCCGAACTCCTGCTGCCAACGCAGTGAATTATAGCAACAAACCTGGGTATTTTGCCCTCCTTTGTTTCAATACGTCCGGCACGGATCATTCTTTCCAATTCGAATGATGTAATGACATTGGGCAATTTCCCGTATCCATAATGAATGATGCGTGATGCATCAAATTCCTTATATCCTGTGCATACCACTACATTTCCAATCTCCACTTCAACTGGTTTATTCTCTTTAACCAACTTTCCATCAAGAGATTGAATGGTTGCTTTGAAATTTCCAATAAATCCGGTCAACTCTGTCACTTTTGATTCAAGATAGACTTGAACTTTTTTGTTGGTCATGATACGCGTTATCCGTTCCGTAAGCAGATCACGGGCGGAATAGAAATAGGGTGCCGTCAGGTCAACACGTGCAAGATTACCGCCCAGATGGTTGTTTTTTTCAACAAGGTAAACAGTATTGCCTGCATCCGCGATCTCCAGAGCAGCAGTCATCCCGGCGATTCCACCCCCGATAACAAGTACATTCGGGCACAAATCGACTGACATACTTTCCAGTTCCTCGTGTAGTTCTACACGATAGATAGCTGTGTAAACAAGTGCTTTGGCTTTTCCAGTTGCCTCTTTTGGATCATTATGAACCCAGCTGCACTGTTCACGTATATTGGCCATTTCAAGAAGATATTGGTTAAGACCTGCCAAACGCAATGCATTACGGAAAGTACGCTCATGCATATTTGGACTGCAAGCAGCTACAACTATTCTGTTAAGTTGATACTCTTTGATATCCTGGATGATCATCTCCTGCCCCGGATTGGAACACATATATTTATCAGTTTTGGCAAGAACTACATTAGGAAGGTCTGATACGAAATTAGCAACAGCTTCTACATCAACTATTTTGGCGATATTTGTTCCACACATACAAATGTAAACGCCTATTCTGCAATTTTCCATTGATTCCTTTTATTATTTAATAAAGACAGGATTAGAATCTAAAACTACTTCCTGCAGTGCCAATGCATCTCTGCGGACAGCTGCAAAATACATAGCCAATGGACGATATATAAGGTGTGCCCATTTGCTGAAAGGCGTTCTGAGCAACCAGGGTACGACGGCCATCAAATGGATAATGTAGACAACATTTGCCCATTCATAAATACCGGTTCGATGCAGTACATGTTGCGTAATACCGGTTAAGACGATGATAAATAATAAAATTACGAAAACCCAGTCTGTACCATGAGATTTTTTATACTGGATATAGTTTTTTTTCAACCTGTTCCGTATAAAATAAACTGTGCCGGCAATCAATCCGATGCTTGCGAGATACCCGAAGATATGCACAGACCATTGAATTTCGGGACCCGATTGCAGTTTCTCAATAAATACCATTACCAGTATCAGCATAGTAACATGTCCCAGCATAAGACCAAGATGAATTAACCATGGCATATGAATATGGGTTTCGTGTTTCTTTTCACACTCCGAGTAACGTTTCTGTGTGAAGAAATGCCAGGGTAGCTGGAGTATTTTCTTAAGATATAACCACCACGGGACCGGGAAGGGTGTCCCTTTGACCATTGTCAGATACCACATATGAAAGGCATTTATCAGAAGAAATATTGCCATTATCAATCCAACTGAGAGAGCGAATTTATGAATGAACCTGATGGGGAGGAATGCACCTTCACCATCATAAATATGAATGTTCCCGTTTGTGAAGCCGAAGTACAACATAAATGCTCCGGTCAGCATTGCCATGAGGACAACTGCGAGCATCTCAATGGTTCTAGATTTATATAATTGACGTGCTATGCCTGTATAGTCATACCTGGCGATAAGCCATCTTCTCAAGCTCATCATTGTTTCCCCCGGATCTGCTTCCCTCGGACATTGTTCCGAACATTGACCACAGTAATAACACAGCCAGGGCTCAAGGGTAGTTTCAATCTTCCGGGCCAGTCCCATCTGAAGCAAACGCATCGATTTCCGCGGGAATCTGTATACTTCATCTGCATGGGGGCAGACAGTTGAACAATCTCCGCATTGATAGCATAATTGTACATCTTCGGCTCCAAAACGGACCAGAACGTCAATAAACATAGGATCTACTCTGATAGACATAATGACCTCCTTAGATTGTATGAATTTGTTTAGCCTTTGCTTCAATTTCGCTTAGCGAAAGGCTGCTCATGTGCCCGATTCCTTTCCCGCTTATCAGACTTCCCAATACTCCGGCAGCCACAGCGGAAGCCTGCGCTACCGTATCGGGAATATCTTTTGGAGCCTGGCACATTCCGGCAACATAAATTCCTCCCCTATCAGTATCAGTCGGTCTGCCATTATAATCCAGCTCGGAAAACCAGCCGTCGGTATCTCTTTGTATTCCGAGCATCCTGCTTAGCTCTTCAGTTCCCGGTGATGGTATCAGTCCAACAGCCAGGACGATCATATCGACTTTGAATTCAACTAATTTATCATTAAAGATATCTTCTCCCCGCACCACCATTTGTCCGTTATTCATTTCAACAGAAGCGGAATGTCCGCGCACAATGAATGTTCCTTCCTGTTTTATCCTTTCAGCAAACTCCTCATAACCTTTGCCAAATGCTCTCATATCTATATAGAACTCATAAACATTAACGTTGGGAACTTTTTCTTTGATAAGATGGGCGAATTTCAGAGAGTACATGCAGCAAACCCTTGAACAGTAAGGATTATATTTCTTATTCCTCGATCCGACACAATGAATAAGCGCTACGCTTTCTGGCGGGACACCTTCAGGAGAGAAGATCCATTCATCCTTCTCTGTTTTCTTATTAAATCGCTTTGTTTTTGTAACAATCCTTCCTCCGGTTATGCCCGATGCATTTGTAAGACGTTCAAATTCAAGAGATGTCAGCACATTTGGGAAGACGCCATATGCATACTGTTCTATTTTACTGACATCCAGGAGGTCATAACCTGTAGCCAGGATTATATTGCCCACTTCGATATCTATTATATGATCAGTTTCATTCAGGTTTATACACTCCTTGGGGCATTTTTTCACACAAACACCGCATTTCTTTCCTTCAGAAAGGATGTATGTGCAACTATTCTCATCAACAAGGTATGCATTTGGAACAGCCTGGAGGAAAGGGATATAGATTGCTTTCCGCAGTGATATTCCGGCATCGAATTCACTTTTTACCTCAACAGGGCACACCTCGGAGCACTGATTGCAGGCAATGCAAGATTTGACATCAACATATCTGGCGCTTTGCCTGATCTTTACACGATATGATCCAGGTTTACCGGAAATAGCAACCACTTTCGATCTGATTAACAGGCGGATCATCTCATGTTGCCCGACGGACACCATTTTTGGGGTAAGGATGCAGGCGGCACAATCCAGCGTGGGGAATGTTTTATCAAACATAGCCATATGACCGCCAATAGTTCCGGTTTGCTCAACCAGGAATACCTGTTTCCCGGCATTGGCTATTTCCAGGGCAGATTGTATCCCGGCTATACCGCCTCCTATAATTAGTGTTGCATGGTTGACCGGATTCCCTCCCGGTATGGCAGCGAGAGGAAAAGGTACCCCCATTGTTGCACATGCAACAATTGCTTTGGCACGATCCATTGCATTTTCCCCTTTGGCACCATGTTCCTGGAAGGAGGCAAGCCGTATTTCATCAGTATTACCTCCCGCCTCAGACATTGCTCTTGTAAAGACAGGTTTATAATAACCCGGCATATCGCCCACAATTACTATTCTATCCAGATTATGTGTCTTAATCTGGTCGGAAAGAAATATAAGAGAAGGAAGAGGTTTCAGCCTGAGGATCTGGACCGTTTCGACATCAGGTAGATTTGCCGAATATTTCGCTATTGCATCAATATTAAGGCTCCTGTTGTCATCTGTCTGGCAGAAAAAGACTCCGGTTCGCATAATATTCTTTTTAAAGATTTGATTTATAAATTCACCTTTGGAATGAATTAATTTCTCATTAATCGCTGCTTTAATTCACCGTTTGCTTCACGAATCTCAAGAATTATCGGCATCTGTCCCGGTAAACTATGCGTGGCACAAGAAAAACACGGATCGTAAGCCCTGAAAGCCATTTCAATCAGGTTAAGAATTCCGTCTGATACTTTCACCCCTTTTTTAATAAAACCTTCTGCAGCTTTTTTGATTGACATGCAGATAGCAGCATTATTATTTGTTGTACCGACTATAATATTTACTTTTTTGACGATCCCTTTTTCATCAGTCCAGTAATGATGGGTCAACGTGCCTCTCTGGGCTTCAACTATCCCGACGCCCTCTCCGGGGATAGGACCAAGCTGTGCACGTAATTCTTTACCGGTAATATCAGGATCCATGGCAAGCTCAAGACACCGTTCAGCAGAATATAAAAGCTCCACAAGCCTTGCCCAGTGCATAGCCAGGGTGGCATGAACAGGTTTCCCACCGAGTGTGCTGTACATGCGTTCATATTCCTTCTGGGCAAGAGGTGTAGCCATCCCGTCAGCAGCATTAAGTCTTGAGAGAGGTGTGGCATGATAAACACCTGAATTCTGACCGTCTATAAAACCTGTCCAGCCTATTTTCTTAAGGAAAGGGAACTTAAGATAACTCCAGGGTTCAACATGCTCGGCGACATACTCGAGATATTCAGGAGGTGAGTATTTACATAATTCCTTTCCATAGGTATCTACTACCCTTACTTTCCCGTCGTAGAAGTTAACCTTATTATTGGCATCAACAAGTCCCATTGAATGAAGCTTCAGGAAATATGGTCCGTTAAGAACTAAGTCTACATATTCTTTATTCTTTAGTACGATATCTTTAAAAATCTTAAGTGTGAATTTTGCAAATTCAACGAAGCCGTTTGCTCTGGTAACTATATCATCCCTTTCTTGTTCGGAAAGTCCTCTTCTCACTCCGCCCGGGATATTCATAACCACAAATGTTTGATGCCCGCCGAGGAGCGCCTGTATCTCCTGGGCGAGACGGCGCTGCTTAATGACTTCAATACCAATTTCTTTGCCAACCTTTTCAATGACTCCCAGTATATTTCTTTTGGAGGGGGGCGCATAGGGGCCGACTACGAAATCAGGCGCTGCCATTGCATAGAAATGAGCTATATGGCTGTGAACGAAATGTGCCATGTAAAAAAGTTCCCTGAGTTTTTTTGCCGTGGGCGGCGGATCAACTCCAAAGACAACATCCACAGCTTTGCCTGATGCCATATGATGGCAGCCGGGGCAAACTCCACAGATTTTTGCAACTATTGCCGGCAGCTCTTCCACTGGTCTTCCTTCACAGAATTTTTCAAAACCTCTTAATTCAGGCACCTGGAAATAGACATTGTTTACTTCTCCTTCATCGTTGAGAAAAATCTCTATTTTACCATGGCCTTCAAGCCTTGTAATGGGGTCGATAGTAATTGTTCTCATTGCAGTTTTCTCCTTATTATTGAGGAGGGCAGACTAAAGCGGTAGAAAAAACCGGCTGGATCAACAACATCTTCAAGCACTCTGCTGATCTCTTCAGGTTCCTTTTCATCTATGATACTTGCAATTGCTGACATCATTTTAGCTCCCGGATCCATAACACCTGCGGGAGGCCCGTAGCATCCGCGACACGGGGCATTTCCTTTAATACAGCGATACCCGCATCCTGCTCTTGTTGCAGGCCCCATGCAAAGCACTCCCTGTTCCATAAAACAGGATATCCCGTCATCATTGATTTCCCAGGGGCGGTAGAATTTCTTGATTCGCTTGTTTTCAGTCTTTTCCCTGATGCATTCATCGCACTGGGTCTTTGTTTCCGCTCCAATGACAGAACCCTTTGGTGGAAGCTCTGCTCCGCTCACAATTGCTGTAAAGACTTCCAGGAACCTTTCAGTCTGGGGAGGACAACCAGGTATAAAATAATCCACATCAACTATCTGGGCAAGAGAACGGACATCATTAAAAAATTCAGGTAAGTTTAGTGTACCTTCCTGGACCTCAAATTCCGGAAGAGGTATTACATTACCTGAGTTTGAGACTGATTCACTTTCCAAATAGACTCGCCGGAAAATCTCTTCTTTGGTCGAGAAATTAGCCAGTCCCGGGATACCTCCAAGATGTGAGCAGCTTCCGTAAGCAACAAGAATCTTACTTTTCTTTCTCAGAAGTTTTGACATATACTCGTTTTCGCTGTTCCTGATCGCTCCGTTAAACAGAGTAACATCAATATGCTGATCGGGCATCTCTTCCACATCCTTGTATTTGATATCCAGTGCGATAGGCCAGAATACCAGGTCGGCAGCAGCAATAACATCAAAAAGTTTCTCATGCACATCAAGCACAGATACGCAGCAGCCTCCGCAAGCAGCTGCCCAGTAAATGGCAAGTTTCAGCTTTGGCTTTGATCCTTCCAATTGGTGTGATTTATTGGTTAAGTTAAAACCTTCATGGTCTCTTTGATTTTACATGGTCCGAGCTCAGTAATCGTTTCAGTAAAGCTGTTAACCAGCTCGGCAAACTGTTTTCCCTCGCTTGCGCTAATCCATTCAAGCTTAAGCCTTTCGGATTCAATTCCCATTTGCTGTATGTATTTTTGCAGTAACAGAAACCTGCGGAGGCAACGATAGTTTCCCTCCTGGTAATGACAGTCACCCGGGTGACAGCCACAGACAAGTACTCCATCAGCACCATTCTTAAATGCCCTGAGCACAAATGTTGGTTCAATACGGCCTGAACACATTACTCTTACAGCACGTACATTGGATTTATATTCCATCCGGGATGTTCCTGCCAGATCTGCACCGGTATATGAGCACCAGTTGCACAGAAATGCAACAATTTTTGGACTGAATTCCACCTGTCTTAAAATATTTATTAATTACCTGCTTTTTCCTTCGGTAATAAATGTAAATAAAATATTAATAAAAAAAATTTATTGTGATATTTTTCACAATAAGTATTGAAAATGCCGGTACTGGCCATAGATTGTGTCCCGGGCAACCAATACTCTTACCCTGAATAAAAACGGAACCTCAGGTGTTGGGATATTATATCAGGATAAAATTGACCTGGAAGTCAATAGCAATTAATACTAGATCAGGGTTTTAGCCTTCTTTCTGAGGCCATTTATTCCATCTGCTGGTTTTTTGTTTCAACAGTTCTTCGACCTTAAAGTAAAGCTCTTCAGATTTAACCGGTTTATCAAGAAAAGCATCAACAGGTAAAAATTCCCCGTCAGTATCAGGTGAGATGTTAAAAAATGGTTTTTCCGTATTAATTGCCGTCATCATTAATATCGGAATATCCGAAAACTGTTTTTCATACCTTAGTTTTTGAGCAAAATCAAAGCCTTTTGTTTCTCCCTTGCTTCCAAACATAACATCAAGAATGATCAGATCAGGCTTATCCTGATTTAATTTCTCCAGGCCTTCCTCAGGATCGTATGCGCAAATTGCAGTATAACCCTTGTTCTCCAGTATTTTTGCGATGGCTGCGATAAGGTCAGTATCATCTTCTATGATAAGTATCTTTTCTTTTTCATTCATTTATAAGTTCCTCCTGGATTATGTAATTATGTATTAATTGGAAAGTAGCTTAAAATGCTTATATATAAATCTTTGCAAAAAAATTCAAATGGATTCTTTATTTATAAAATTACAAAAAAAATGGATTATTAGCAATCCCATAACTGAAAAAACATATACAAGACCATAAAAAAGGTTTCTTTCCAATCCGTGATGAACTTCCGGTTAATCCTGCAGCATTAGAAGCATCATAGTAAACTTTGTTTTACAAGTGAAGATACTTTTTCCAGTATTTTGGGATAATTTTCTCTGACAAGGGGGGTAAATTCTTCATTAAACTCCATGTCCTCAACAATCTCGATTGCAATAATATGCAAATCTGAAGGAAGATCAAGATCCAGCATATTGCCCATTTTGAGTGCGGTAAGGAAACTGATATCATGAAGATTTGACAGATGGGAAGTTTCGGTGAAGTCGGAAGGGTAAAAATGATAAACATCACCGGGTTTGCCATTCATGGTCCTTATTGCATCAATAAATATCACTTTCCGGTATCCTTTTATATATTCCATAATCTCAAGTCCCCCGCAGGATGCAGTATTAAAAGTAATATCCTGAGATGGAAATATCCGGGAGAGATCATGCACAAGCCGGGGTCCTATCCCGTCATCCGTAAGAATATCATTACCCAGTCCAAGTATCAGGGTCTTCTTTTCGTTCATAACGGAAGAGAAAAATATTTTAAGAAAATACAATATAAGGAAATCATTCAGCGATACGAAAAAGATTTTTCAGTCATTTCTGTAAAAATTCATGATTTGTTCATCTTCATGAATATATTTTTGACTCTATGATTACAATAAAACAAATATATAAAACTCAGAAATCATGAAAAAAATGTTATTTATTCTTGCAGCAATAACTCTGCCGCTTTTCTTTATATCATGCGAAGAACAGACAGGATCCGGAACTGTGATCCTGTCAATCACTGATTCTCCGATCGATAGCAGCACTGTTTCAGGTGTATTTATCACCATAAATGAAATCGAGGTGCATACCAGCGACAGCGGCTGGCTGACCATGGAAGATTTTGAAGGACCTCAAACATTCAATCTTCTTGACCTTACCAGGGGTGAAACGAATCTCCTGGGAAGTCTGGAACTTGAAGGAGGAAACTATACCCAGATAAGATTCATGGTCGATGCACCAGTCGTGGGAACTGTAAAACCTGTAAATCCCGGATGCTACATTGAGTTCAATGACGGAAGCACACAGCCTTTGTTTGTCCCCAGCGGTCCTGAATCAGGATTTAAGGGAGTTGGAAATTTTAAAGTACCGGTAAACGGAACTGTCGAGATCACAGCCGACTTTGATGTAAGAAAATCAGTACATAAAACCGGATCAGCCTCTCCACGCTACATACTGAAGCCGGTTATCAGGCTTGTTGTTGATAACCAGGCAGGTGCAATACGCGGGAACGTTACAAATATCCCCGAAGATACCGGGATAGTGATCTATGCCTATGAAGACGGCACTTATATGGCAGAAGAGGCCAATGATCCGATCGATGAAACCACAAGCCGTTTCCCGAATGCTATAAGCTCCGACATGGTCGATAGCCTTGGAGTTTATCATATCGCCTACCTGGCGGCAGGGAAATATGACCTCGTTGTAGCTTCCTATACAGAGACTGTTTTTGGCGAAGTCCTTGGTATAATCGAAGATGTTACTGTTGAAAGCAGAAAGACAACAAAGCAGGATATAGATATTGAATTGCTTAAATAACTGTCAGAGAACACTTTGTATTTTAATTGAGGCCTCTGAATCCAAGTTTTAAAACATAATTAATATATT
>CAYWEQ010000029.1:0-10345 GCA_964457185.1 uncultured Rikenellaceae bacterium | reverse complement strand
TTTGTATTTTAATTGAGGCCTCTGAATCCAAGTTTTAAAACATAATTAATATATTGAACCATCGTTATAAGGATCTTCATTTTGGATTTATCCTTCCTGTTAAGGGATTTCAGCACCATCGGTATTTCTATGATACTGGCATTCAACCGTATTGCTTTTAATAGAATTTCAAACATACAGACAAATCCTTTTTCAGAAATTATTGAATTATAGTTTTGCTTAATCTTCTTAATAAGGCTTATGTGATAAATCCTGTAAAAAGAACTCAGGGTCTGGATTTTTATATTGAAAATAAATCGAAGCAGGAAATTCGCTGAAAAAGAGATGAGTTTCCTGATGAATGAAGATTTTTCAAATCCCCCGCCCTGTGCATATACAGATGCAAGGACAAAGTCGTAATTCAATGCTGAAATACTAACCAAAGTCGGCAGAAGATCAATGTCGGAAGTATTGTCAGCTTCAAGAGTTATTACGATATCCTTTTCATCATCAGAATGTTCCAGGATCCATTCAAATCCGAGGTTAAAGGAGTCACCTGGTCCCTGGTTCCTTTCTTTACATATTATATGGTATGGTTTTGAATTGAATAACCTGTGAATTTTATCAATTGTGTCATCAGCGGACTTGTCATCAACAAAAAGGTAGAACTTACTCTCTTCCGGAAGAGTCATCTTAAGATTTTCAGCTAACAGATCAAGATTCGCTGATTCGTTAAATACAGGTATAAGAAAGTACAGATTCATAGAAAGCAGAAAGATTTGTTATTTACTGCAAGGATTTAAAATAGTCAAATGTTTATTTTTATTGTTCCATAATTTTGCGTTGCCAGACAATTGTTTCTTTCAAACCTTCCTCCAGCGTCCAGACAGGTTCATAATTGAAATATTCCTTCATTTTACTTATGTCAGGGACCCTTGCCATTACATCCTCATATTTGCCAAAATCGGAATAAGGGATAAACCTGAACCGCGGATTTGATTTAATACCGTTTATCTGCTTCCAGATCAGCTTTGCCAGACCGATAATTGAAATCTCACAATTATGTGCGGACCCTACATTGAAAATCTGGTTGTCAGATTTTGCATTTGTTATTAAATGGATTAGCCCATTTACAGTATCCTCAATATATGTGAATGTCCTGGTCTGGCTTCCGTTACCGTGAATCTCCATTTCCTCCTTTAAAAGAGCTTTATTTATGAATACAGACTGAGGACCACCCCACCATGTCAGATTCTGGTTCGGGCCGTAAGCTCCGAAAAACCTGGCAATTGTATAATTCAATCCAAATTCCTCATGACTGGCAATGATATATTGTTCCCCGTAAATCTTCGATATTGCATATGCCCACCTCTTTATTGTTGTGGGTCCCAGAACAAGATCCGAAGTTTCAGAGAATGGCACCGCGGAATTCTTGCCGTATACATCGGAAGTAGAGGCAAAAATCAGTTTTGATCTGTCAGAAACACATTTCCGGACAATATTCTGAAGGTTATTGAAATTATCCTCAAGAGTCCTGAAGGCGTTCGTGTATCGGGGGATCTTTTGTGATGCAAGATGCACTACCACATCCGATTTATCATTTTTAAGAGAGTCCGGATCCCCAATATCACCTTCAATAAAAAAGAACTTCTTTGACTTTTTTAATTCCCTGATATTTCTCTCAAATCCATAACTGAAATTATCAATACCAGTTACTTCACAACCAGATTCAAGCAATTTGCCGGCAAGGTTGGATCCTATAAAACCGGCGACTCCTGTAATAAGTATTTTCATAGTATTTAACCGGACTAAAGTTAAGAGAAAGTTTGCTTATTGTTTTCTCCTGAATAATTCGTATTCGCTGGTTCTCAGTTCAATTTTCTCAAATCTGTAAGGAATTGTGTCGGAATATAATACATTATTTATCAGAAGGTATTCGTGCTTATTATTTAAATCAGGATCCAGACTTATGTTCTTATACCTGGCATAGTATGCATGCAGGCTCCAGTCGGTCCCCATATCGGGGAGGATATTTACAGTGGTGCTTTCAGGCAGCCTGGCTATAATAACTCTCATATCTTTGATTTTATTTTTATCCCTGTTTATATGTCCCGAGAAACTGACAGACAGGATAATGCCTGCTGAAAGAAGCGCAATGCCGGCGATTTTATAACCTGATGATTTATAATTTATCCTTTCAAGTACGTTTTGAACATTTGGAATTATCAGCAGGCTGAGAGAAATTGCAAAGAATGGCAAGCTTGTCAGAAGGTAATAACCACTCTGAACCTTTGTAATCATTATTGGAAGGACACCGCATAGCCCCAGGCAAAAAAAAGAAGCAGCAAGACTCAGATTGCCGCTTAACTGATTAAGGCCAATTTTTTTGATGTGGCAATAGATAAGGAATATGGTGATTATCCCTAACGAAGGCAGCAATTCCATAAGAAGCCTGTAAACAATATAAAACCGGGAATCTTTTGTTGCCACGCCGCCAACCAGGTCAAATGTTACTGCCAGATATCCAGGCAGGACTTCCCGGTACTCCGGAATAAACAAAAACATCAGGATTAAAGGAAGTACGGCTGAAACCACTAATAGCAGTGAGTCAGTAATAACGGACCAGAATGAGGTTTTCCGTGTAAACAACCACAGGAAGAATGGAAAAACAAGCGGGAAAAATGTTACAAAACCCTTTGTCAGAAAACCAAGTGAAAGCATCACTCCCCCAAGAATGATATAAAGTATTCTATTGGACTTCAGGCTTTTAATATAAAACAAAATTGAAAGACAAATGAATATCCCCATAGTATTTTCCAGCATGTTGTTCACCGTGGCCCAGGTAACTGAAGGCATTACTATCCAGAACAACAAGGGAAGCCATCCGGTTGATGATCTTTTGCCAAGAGATTTCCAGATAGAAACAATTATCAAACCTGTCAGCATTATTGCCAGGAGTGAATAAAAACGCTCGACAAACCTGCTATCCCCGAGAATCCTGAAAAATATACTCTCCAGTCCTATTGCCAGAGGCGGATGATTTATAAAAGCAGGGAATATTATTTCTGACATGTGGGATTGCCAGAAAGTACCTATTCCATTTGCCAGGTTTTTTGCCATTGTCGCATATAGCACCCCGTCCATAAACATACCGTCAGAAAGTAACGCACTACTTATAATAATCAGGAAGATCCCTGAAACCGTGATATAGAAATATGTTCCCTTATAACCTTGATTCATAATTTAAAAATACTTAAATCAGCTGACAAGTCAATCAGGGAAGGAGTATTTTTAATGATTGTAAAATACATGTATTATTAATTTATAGGATTGTATCATGAATCAAACTATGGCAAACTTTGTATCTTTATCCCAGTAGTTAATTATTTAAATTGCCATTAAATGACATCAATCTATTCAGTAAGAATTGCCATGCTCTGCAATAAAATAAGCATGTTTGTTTTTTGTCTTCTTTTTTCATCGGCCGTTTTAGCTCAACCGTCAGGCGGCCCTTATGGTCCCGTACGGCAAACCTGGAAGGTGCCACAGACGAATGGTAAAATCTACTATGTTGCACCTGATGGTAAAAAAGAAGCAAAGGGAGAAACACTGACAGATCCCACAACCATTGAAGAAGCTATAGCCAGAGTAAACACGAGCGATGTAATCATAATGCGCGGCGGGAATTACCGGACCGGAAATCTTGTTTTGAACCAGGGAATAACGATTCAGCCATATCTGGATGAGCAACCTGTAGTGAAAGGTACATTGGTTGCCGATAAATGGAAAAACCTGGGTAACGGCCTCTGGACAACTAAATGGGACCACCTGTTCCCTTCAAAACCCGCAAACTGGTGGCAGCGTGACAGGAACGGAAAGTCAACTCCCATGCACAGGTTCAACGACGATATGGTGTTTATTGATGGAAAATACTTACAGTCAGCTGGTTATGAGGGGGAAGTAGATGAAAACTCCTTTTATATCGACTATGAATCAGGGCTTGTTTATATCGGGACAAACCCTGAAAGCAGGCTGGTTGAGATAACCGCTTTCAATTTAGCACTTCACAGGATCACAGGAGAATGTCATGGCAAGATCAGTGATCACAAAGGCCCTGTAATAAGAGGGATAACATTTACCCAGTACGCTTATCGGGCTATTGAGGTTGACGGGAAGGAGCCTGAAGGAATTTCACCTGAAACTGAGCACGGAAAGGATGTAATTGGAACAACCTTTGAGCATTGTACCATCTCATTCTGTTCCCGTGTGGCTGCCTATCTGAGAGGTGATAAACTTACCATCAGGAACTGCAAGGTAAGCGACACAAGTACGGAAGGCATTTATATAATCGCTTCATCGGATGTGATGCTTGAAAAAAATATCTTCACCCGCAACAACATTGAGGAGATCTATGGATACTATCCTGCAGCAGTGAAGATCTTCAATCAGTCCTATCGTGTAACATGTCTTGATAACCTGGTTACTGATCTGCCTCATTCAAACGGCATCTGGTACGACGTGGGGAACGTCGACGGGCTTTTCCTGAACAACTGGGTTGAAGGAGTGGGCAGCTCATTAAATGAAATCAATTATATGCAGACCTGGCCAAGCGAGAGCGGATTCTTTTTTGAGATATCCAAAGGCGCGATATGTGCCGGTAATGTATTTGTCAATTGTGACCTGGGAATACATATACTTAACAGTTGTGATGTTAAAATGTACCAGAACACTCTTATCAACAGTACCGCCTGTATAAGTCGCAGCGAGAGAAGCGCCGTGGGTGACCGTTTCGGATGGCATCCTGCTACCGGTCCAGACGTGGATAAACGCGAGGGACATGTATTTGTAAATAATCTTTTGACCGGTGATGCCGGTTTTGATAAGCCTCTGTTGTATGTATGGCAGAGAAAGATGCTTTGCGAAAAGCTGCCAAATCCGCAGCTTAAACAGCTTGATTATAATGTCTATGCCCAAAGGACAGGAGAGAAGAGATTCCCCACGATATTATGGAGTCCCGCCAGGAATGATACATGTATCATAGGATTGGATAATCCAGCCGGACTGAACGGACTTTATCCGCAGTTTTCTGCCCACAGTTCATTCTATTCTGATTATACCATTTTTAAAAGCAGAAAACTGGGCAACTACCAGCTGATACCTGAATTCCCGGGTGCCGGGGCAGCATCACCGTTACCCTCAGAAATCAGCATTCTTTTGAAGCGTCCTAAAAAAGATATTCCGTATGTCGGGGCTTATCCTTTGCTTCAGTAGCAGAGACAGGGTAATAACAGGTTTGAATTCAGGCTAAAAAACCTGACTAAAACAAAGGAACATAACTATTTGTTAACTTAAAAGTATCAGATAAATATCTGCGATTCCTTAACGATGGCACCATTTTCGTCAAGGCCATAGATCCTGATACCTACACTCAGAGATGGTTCACCGATATTATCCATTAGCGAACCCATAATACCTTTTATATCATCCTGATCCATGGTGTCGGTATCCTCAATATCAACATATAAATGAATCAGCAGGACATAGTCGGGCTCGTTTATCCTGCTTAGTGCTTTGATTGTTTTGGCAATCCATATTGATGATGCGGTATTGAAGTATTCAAGATTAAGACGAAAATTGGTAGTCTTGCACGGGGATTTTATATATTCTTCAATCCATTGCAGAAGAGGTTCATATACTTTAGCCACGTTTTCCGGGATAGATTTCCCGGACAAAATAAGTTCTCCGGTAAAGTGATTGAAATCAATCTGGGGAGTCTTAAAAGTTCCGTCAACCAGTAAATCCTTTATTTCTGCCATGTCTGAGAGCTAATGAATATCTTCAGATACAAATGCGAATTTACTGCAAAAGTGTGATTTTTATCGGTTATAAAACTGCCATTCGTCAAAAACTATCAGTTTTTGTCAAAAATAAAATAAACTTAAGGCAAAATGAATGCCCTGAGCAGGATCAGAACTGGAACCTGAGAAATCCTATCGGCAGGAAAGGGAACTGATAGGAGTATTTAACTATACCAGTTGTTGAGTTGAAATATTCTGTAAAAATATCCCTGTGATTTGTAATATTCATGAAATCGACTGCAAGCTCCATACTGAATTTTTTCATAATCAGTTTGTAACCGAAACGTCCGTTAAGCCTGAAATAATCATTTCTGCGTTTCTGATAAGCTCTGCTCCAGTCAAAGACCTGCATATAATAATCTGGTGCAACCTGCTCAATATCATAGGGTACGTATCTGAGGCTCCCGGCATAAGTCACTTTTAAATCGAGGCTCAGGAAATTATATTTCCCGATCTTGAATTCTTTTCCGGCAAGAGTATTAAGGATAAAATTCCCGTTGAAAGCACTGTTTCTTTCAATTCCGTCAAATCCCCTGTATTTTGATTCATATAGTGAACCTGTCAGGAGTGCATAATATCCTTTATCAAGAAATTTCTCCAGGGTTAATTCTATGCCGTAGTTTTTACCTGTCCCTTCATTAACAAGACTGTCAATAATCGGAAGCTGATCAAAATAACTATCGCCGAAATTAAGGATTGAATAGGCAGGATTCCCTTCTTTTACCGGTATCTGGTACAAATACTGATAATAAGTTTCAAGTTTCAGCCGCAGATTACTTGAAATGAGCCAGTTATAACCAGCAACAGTATGCATGCTTTTTGAAAATCCGAGTTTTTGATTCAATGGATCATATTCACCGGGCGTTGATTCGTCTTCAACAATATAGAACATACGTGGCACAAGCTGACTGTGCAATCCAAAACCGAAACTCAGGGAATGACTGGAGTTGAAATCCCATTTCAATCCTGCCCGCGGTTCAGCCGAAAATGCATTGTTGAAAGTGAAAAATATGAAATGCAATCCACTGTAAACTAGTAAATTATCAGTAAATTTATGTTGCCATTGAATAAATGATTTCAAAAGGTTATAATTACCTTTCTGGTTGAGGTTTACCATGAATTCATTTCCGGATTTAATACTGTCAGTGAATTGAAAATTAAGCATCTTCAGATTTATTCCGGCCTGAAAAACATTATGCGGATCTGGTTTATACCTGGCAGTTGAAGAATAATTAATTCCTCTTTCATCCGATTTCTGACGGTAATAGGCTGATGGTTCAGGAAACAGTGTGGAAAAGGTATCTTCTGAAATATGACTGATCGTATAGGAAAGCGACAGAATATTTTCGATATTGATTTTATTATTAATGAGAAGTTTATGTATTAATCCGAGAGTACCCATGCCTGATCCGAAAGTGAAATCTTCTCCTTTCCCGTTTCTGAGGTCCGAAGTGTCTCTTTCAGAATCAAAGTCATTTACATAGCTGTAACCGCCGATCCCTATCAGCGAAAATTGTCCGAGTTTTGTATTGTTCGAAGATATTTTAAAGGAAGCATCCTGGAAAAACGGTATCGCATCTATCCCCACCTTAAAGCCCATAGCATCAACAATGGCGAGAGTTGAATATCTGTAATTTAAAAGAAAGGAAGATTTATTATGGACTATTGGTCCTTCAGCTCCCAGTTCAAATCCGTTCATGCCCGCCTGGGTCACAAATTCGTATTTGATATTATTACCTGACCGCATTTTAAGGTCAAAAACCCCGCTGAGGGCATTCCCGTATTCTGCCGGGAAAGCACCGGTAAAGAAATCGGAGTTAGTAAGAAGATTATTGTTCAGGATGCTTATCGGACCTCCGCTGGCACCAAAGGATGAGAAGTGATTTGGATTCGGTATATCAATCCCGTCCAGCCTCCATAATACTCCAAGGGGTGAATTGCCGCGGATAACTATATCATTTCGCTGGTCGCAAATTGTTGCTATTCCGGCGAAATTCGAAGCCATCCTCGCAGGATCGCCAATACTTCCGGAATACCTTTCTGTTTCCTCTATTGAAAACGTTCTGGCAGATACCGTGGCATTGGCATTTATAGGCTGATCCTTTTTCAGCTTGTGAGTAATAATCACCTCTTTTAAGGAGGTCACTGATTCTTCAAGTTTTATGTACAGGTATGTTTCCCTGTTTGATGTTATAAAAATATTCTCCAGGGAATTGGACAAATAACCGATATAGCTTGCTTCAACAGTCTGTCTTCCCACAGGAACAGTCTCAATCATAAAATTCCCGTCAGCGTCCGTTCTGGCACCAAGAATTGGATCAGAATTTCTGATTATCACAACACTGCCGGTCAGGGGAGCTTCGGTTTGGGAATCAACAACTTTACCTCTGATTGTCTGAGTCAGTACCTGAGATAGTAATAAGGGATTTATTGAAACGAACAATAATGTAATAATTGCCCTGTTCATTGGATAATATATGGATCTTGTGAAACCGTTTATAATTTAAAGTTACAAAAAAAATATAGTCCCGCAAATCGATGATCGGCGGGACATGGATCAGAAGCAGTTCAATCTGTCCGGATTTATCCGGTGATTATTCTTTATCTTCTCCTTAAACCTGTTCGGAAGTGATTATTATCTGATCTTCTTCAGTTTTCTGTTTACACTTATCCTGGTATTTTTTCTTCCATTTTTTATCCTTTCCTGATTGTCCGCCTGGTGCAACACCCGTCAGCAGGATCTTGGAAAGGAAGAACAGACCGACCGTCTGCCAGAAGGTAAGAACAGGGCCGTTGAATAGATCAGGTATCAGCCAGTTCCAGAGAGCCTGGACGCCAAATATCACACCTGTTACGAAACCAACACCCAGAATGCCGAAACCGACATACTTCAATACATTTAACGCTTTCATACTACATTATCTTTTAATAGTTTATAAAATATTTCCAGATTCTCCCTGAGGACAAGCACAGCATAACGTTTGCGCGAGATGAGGGTATTGACTCCAACACCGGTTCTTTCAGATATCTCCCTGAAGCTTCTGTCCTCAAACTCGTTTTCAACAAAGACGTTTCTCTGCTCCTCAGGTAATTCCGACAATGTTGCTTCAATGGTATCCCATATCATTTCCTTAAGCTCCTCATCTTCAGGAGATGTCCCTACCGACGGCAATATTTCCTCCAGTGTCAGCGGACCCTCTTCTCCTTCCGATGCATTGTCTTTGAAGCTAAAGGTTACCGGCCTTTTCTTGCGGAATAGATCCGTGATACGGTTATCAGCTACCCTGTAAAGCCAAGCTGTCAGATTTTCAATTCTCCTTATATCATTGAATCCAATTGTAAGCTGGTAGAAGACATCCTGCAGAATATCCTCCGCCTCAAATCTGTCAGAGATCCTTTTTCTTATATAGCCGAGCAGACGTTTCCGTTCATCTGTATAAGCCGTAGTAATTTTTTCTGACTCTTTTGGACTCATTTTAAAGGCTCTTTACAACCATAGACGTAAGTGTCCTGGAAATATTTTAAAATCTTTCCGGAATTTATTCTTATCGGATTTTTATAATACCGGCTGAACCTGTTTATTGCTGATGCGGAATCGGAAATGTTTAATTCACCTCCTATTTCACTTTACTGATAAGGACTCCTGTCGGAGGATCATCCTCTGATTCTGTTCCTGTGAAATCGTATGTGCCGACAAAAACATTCCCGGGTCCGTCCACAACAACATACTTTGTCATCCCACCCCCGGGCCACACAGGTACAGGAATATCATCGAGCATGGTGCCATCCTGCTGTATGACTTTAAGATATGAAGCATTTTCATATTGAGCACCTGGCGCTTCCTCTTCCTTTGTGAGGATATAAATGACATTATTGTCGTCAATATCAATTATATGTGAATTACCGGTTGGAGATTTATACAGAAAACTGCAGAGAACATTTCCCTGTGAATCAGATACTGTCACTTCCTGTCCGTCAGATACAGTGGAATAGTTATTACCTTCGGTATCGAATGCAAGTTGATCTATCTCGTTATATGGTAAGCTTTTTAAAAGGTGTATACCATTCACATCCTTTTTGTAAACATAAAGGATATTGTAATCATAATCAGACACTAAGAGATTTTTCTCATGATCAAGTGCAAGAATATCTAAATATCCGAATTTCCCTTTTTGTGTATCGGACCCGGTAATAATCTCAATAATATCCTCAGTCTCAGAATCTTCGACATAAACTACATTTGTATAAACTGCAGCTAGGTACAATACTCCCTCATCAACACAAATATCCCTTATAATATTTACGGAACCATTTTCTGATTTTTCAGGATAACTTATACTTCTGATAAAGTTTCCCGAATAATCATATACAAGTATCCTGAAATTGATTGCGTCTATAATAAATAGCTGATTTTTATAAGCGGCAAATGAAGGTACAGCATAAACAAATCTCCCGCCCTCCAACTGTTTTTCAGCCATACCCTGGCCGATCTGGCCCTCTTCTGTGCC
>CAYWEQ010000028.1:16863-22658 GCA_964457185.1 uncultured Rikenellaceae bacterium | reverse complement strand
TTCATATTTAAAAAATACATAAATTTGCCATTATTTTAAATTAGACCAGATATGATTAGTGATGATACAAAGATCACTGTAAAGAAGATCTTCACTGAATATCTTGAGAAGAAAGGTCACCGGAAAACCCCTGAGAGATATGCTATTCTTGATGAGATATATTCAAGGGCAGGACACTTCGATATTGAATCTCTTTATATTTTCATGAAGAACAAGAATTACCGGGTGAGCAGGGCTACATTGTACAATACAATTGAATTGCTGCTCGATTGTAATCTGGTCATCAAGCATCAGTTTGGAAAGAACATTGCCCAGTTTGAAAGAGCATTTCAATGCGGTCAGCACGACCATTTAATTGACATTGAGACTGGTAAGGTAACAGAATTCTGTGACCCCAGGATCAGTGAGATCATTAAAACCGCCAGTGAATTAAACAACTTTACACCCCAGTACCATTCCCTGTATATATACGGAGTGGCGAACGAAAAGAAGAAATAGGATTTCAGAAGGTACAGGACGCGGCGAATATGGGTTGCATTCCGAAATACCTGTTATTTAACAGATTACCATTTCCCCCAAGTTTATTATTGATATACAGGTTTTGCGGCATCAGGGCAAAATCCCAGGTGCTGCTACTCTTTTTCTCAGGGAGACAGGCCTGTATTGAGTTTTTCTTTTTCAGACTGCTGACAGCAAGAGAATAAGTTAACATTCCGGCAGTATATGGAAATAAATAATCAACTGCATTGAAATCAGCGTTATCTGAACGTATCAGTATTGCAAGACCTTCTCCGATCAGTGCTCCCAATCCTGCAGCATAAAGAGTTGTCATACCCTGCCGGGGAGTCAGGTTTAAGTCTTTAAGCCACATATGACCCAGGGCCGTCCCTCCGGCGAGTCCTATCGCAGGGAATATCCAGGCAGGTGTATTAATGTCTTCGGGTCCGATATCAGCCAGTATGCATACTCCCAGCACACCGTTCATAATTGTAAGAGCCTGGGTAGCCCTTATTTCTCCCCTGGTGAATTCGTGCCACCGGTTTACCCTGTCGGCAAGCAGGTAACTTGCTGCACCAGACAGGAGGACTGATCCTGCCAGAGCTCTGGCATCTTCTGAAAAAATGAGGCATGTACTGACACCCGTTAATGGCCCTGCCAGGCCGTAGTGGCGGTAAAGCGCGACACGACCCTCCGACCAGTCCATTTTAGTTGCAAGCTGTTTGCCGGCAATTCCCAAACCAATGCTGGTCAGCGCTGCCAATCCTACAGTAAGCTTGCTTTTGCCTTCATCAAATGAATTATCGCCATTTATCAGTAATGCCAGTGATCCGCCGTGAGCCCATCCTATAAGCTGCCCGTGCCCGGTAAGCAGTAACTGGTTCGATGTTATCACCCTGGTTTCATTTGTAAACAGCGGGATCAGAGCCAGTGTGCCGGCTGTGATTATCGGTATCGCCACTGCCGCTTTTTCGTCTTTAATTTCAAAAATGTGATCGGCAGCCAGACCGTAGTAAACACCATTCCATGCCGACATGCCAATATGCTTATAGAACAGTAACTCATCGCCCTGCTGGGCAAGGGCAGATTTGCCCGCAAGGCAAATAATTAAGAACAGCACAACCGGTAACCTGACTGCATTTTTCATATTCAGAAGTATTAAATGGAAATTAACTTATCTCCGGGTTAATAATCATCTTCCGGACTTATTCAAATTTATAAAATTTCTGCAACTGAAGGATTTTATTCATTATAAATAATACGAATAATTATGCAATGGAATTGTCATTTATTAACAATCGTGAAGTGCCCGGCAACCAAGTTGAATTATTTTGTAACTTGTGATCTGTTTTTGTAATTACGATATTAAGCTAATATGAACATTGACATACTGTTAGGTCTGCAGTGGGGTGATGAGGGCAAGGGGAAAATCGTCGATGCGATAAGCCCTGATTATGATATTATAGCCAGGTTTCAGGGAGGCCCCAATGCCGGCCATTCTCTTGAGTTCAATAAGGTAAAACATGTTCTTCACCTTATACCTTCGGGGATATTCCATCCTGAGAAGCTTAACATCATCGGGAACGGTGTCGTAATTGATCCTGCAGTATTTAAGAAAGAGATAGAGAATCTGGGGCCTTCTGTGGATGAGCTGGTAAAAAGACTTATAATCTCAGCAAGGGCGAATCTTATTCTTCCCGGCCACAGGATACTTGATGCAGCTTATGAAACCAGCAAAGGAGTTTCCAAAATAGGGTCCACCCTTAAAGGAATTGGTCCTTCATATACCGATAAGGTTGCCAGGAATGGTCTCCGCGCCGGAGAAATTCTCAGGAAAGATTTCAGGGATCTTTACAACCAGCATCTGAAGCGCCATCTCTCGCTGCTTAAGAACTTTGATTATACCTTTGATCTGAATGAATACGAAGCAGGCTGGTTTGAAGGGATCGATCTTATGAAGAAATTCCGGATATTAAATACCGAATACCTTATCAACGATCTTATTTCCAAAGGCAGAAAGCTTCTTGCTGAAGGTGCACAGGGCACAATGCTTGATGTTGATTTTGGCACATACCCCTACGTCACATCATCAAATACAATTAGTGCAGGTGCATGCACAGGTCTTGGAATTTCTCCAAAGAAGATCAGTGAAGTATTCGGGATCTTCAAAGCATATTGTACAAGGGTGGGAAGCGGCCCCTTCCCAACTGAACTTAAAGACCGGACCGGAGACTTACTCAGGGAAAAAGGTTATGAGTTCGGTTCTACTACGGGACGTCCGCGCCGGTGCGGCTGGCTTGATCTGCCGGCACTGAAATATGCGATCATGATCAACGGGATCACACAGCTCTTCATGACAAAAAGTGATGTAATGTCAGGATTTGATACTATTAAGGTTTGTGTATCCTACCTCTCAGAAGGAAAGGAGTGCCTTGAGATTCCCTTTAACAATTCACCTGTAGAACCTGTTTTTACGGAGATGGCCGGCTGGAAAGAGGATATCACAGGAATAAGAAAATATGATGCTCTTCCTGAAAACCTTAAAAAGTACATTGAATTCATTGAAAGTCAGACCGGATTACCGGTAACAATGGTTTCCGTCGGTCCTGACAGGGAGGAGACTATCTTCAGAAAAAAATAAGATTAACCACTTGGTCGTCGCACCGAGTTAGTACGGAGTTTCACTGTTTCTTAACCGTGTAACTCCGTGTTATACCTTGGATGTGAATACTTTTCAGATACTATTTCAATATATAAAGCCAGGCTCCTATTTCAACTGTATCCTGGAATTGCTGAAGGCGTGCAACAGCTTTCCGGAAGCTTTCATGTGCCTCAGCTGATACAAGATCGAACCTGCCGCCTTCCATTTTGATTATTGTGGCATTATATCCGTTCTGACGGTAAGTTTCAGCATGGTTCCTGGCATACTCAGGAGTAATAAAACTGCCCACAATGATATTATATTTATTCTTCAGTGCCCATGCCCTTTTCTCTTCTGCCACTCTTATTGAATCAAGCCTGGCATTTTCAATGGCCTTCAGGCGTTCCTGAACCTTCATGATGGAATCTGCAACCCGGATGCTGTCCTGCCTAGCTTTGAGGAGCTCGGTTTCACGGGCTTTTTTGCCAAATAATTTCTTCCCCTTGAAATATTTGCATCCCGGGAGAGTCACCAGAAGGAGTACCAGGATCAAAGCCGTTAAATGTCTCATAATAAAATTAATTTAGTAATATAAATAATTGCTCTACAATAATTTAAATATGTCAGTATTCAAATATACGAAATATTGAAAATCATTCCAAATGATATTAGGATGACAGTTCAGTATTGTGACAGGGATTTTGTATATTAGGCTTCTCAAAATAGAGATTGTCTTAAAAACCAGAGAGATGAAATCAATAATCCAATTTTTTGAAGAGAGCGTAGAGAAGTTCCGCGACAATGTTTATCTGTGGGAAAAACCGGCCGATAAATATGAAGGAACCACTTTTGGCGAAACAAAAAAACAGGTTTATGAATTTGCTGCAGGATTGATAGTCATGGGTATAAAAAAAGGAGACAGGCTGAGCCTTATCTCTGAAGGCCGTAACAGCTGGGTCATCGGGGAACTTGGCATTTTATATACAGGTGCCATGAATGTACCCCTGTCAGCAAAGCTTAACCCGGAAGAGATAAAGTTCCGGCTCAATCATTCTGAATCAAGGATGATCCTGACCTCATCAGTACAGCACCAGAAGATAAAGGAAATTATCAGGGATTGCCGGTTTATTGAAAAAATAATCCATTTTGACACACAGGAAGAGTATACTCAAAACGAGATCCATTTCAATGAAGTGAGAAAAATCGGAAGGGAATGGCTCGAATCAAAGGGAAACATGGCAAAATTTGAAGAGACTTTTAAAAGCGTCACTCCCTCTGATTTTGCCAATATATGCTATACATCAGGGACAACTGCCGACCCCAAAGGCATAATCCTTACCCACGGCAATTATATTACAAATGTCTATCAGGCTTACAGCCTTATAGATATTCCTCCATTTTACAAGACACTTCTTCTTTTGCCATGGGACCACTCATTTGGTCATACGTGCGGTATCTTTGCCTTTATGGGCAAAGGGGCAAGTGTTGCTTCAGTAAAATTAGGCAAAACTCAGATGGAGACTCTCAGAAACCTGCCTGTATGCCTTAAAGAGATCAGACCAAACCTTATGATGAGCGTCCCTGCAATTGCTAAAAACTTCAGGAAGAATATAGAAAAGGGTATCAAGGAAAAAGGTAAGATAACGGAAATGCTCTTCAATCATGCTTTAAGAATATCCTACTCCTACAACAAAGAGGGATGGAACAAGGGACGGGGACTTCAAAAGCTTAAGAAGCCGCTTATTGACCTTTATGATAAGATCATCTTCACAAAGATCCGCGAAGCTTATGGCGGTGAACTTGACTATTTCATAGGCGGCGGGGCCCTCCTGGATATTGAGCTTCAGCGGTACTTCTATGCCCTTGGAATTCCGATATACCAGGGATACGGACTGAGCGAAGCATCACCTGTCATATCTTCCAACTCGACATCAAGACACAAGCTGGGATCATCAGGAATGTTAGTAAACAATATGGATCTGAAGATATGTGATGAAGATGGACATGAACTGCCGACAGGGGAAAAAGGTGAAATAGTCATCAGGGGAGGCAACGTGATGCACGGATACTGGAAAAATGAGGCTTCTACCAAAGAAGCCATACGAAATGGATGGCTCCATACAGGAGATATGGGATACATGTCCCCGGACGGTTATCTTTATGTTCTTGGCCGGTTCAAAAGTCTTCTGATAGCGGACGATGGTGAAAAGTTCAGCCCTGAAGGAATAGAAGAGACAATGACAGAGCAGTCAAAGTATATCGACCAGTGCATGCTTTACAACAACCAGAAACCTTATACCGTAGCTCTTATTGTACCAAACCAGCATGCGCTGAAGCTTTACCTTGAAGAAAAGGATCTGATTGCCGCCTCTGAAGACGGGATGCGTGCAGTTCTGACGTTGCTTGAAAATGAGGTCAATGAATACAGGATAAACGGGAAGTACGGAAAGATGTTCCCGCAAAGGTGGCTGCCCGTCGCAATAGGAATCATTGAGAAGGGATTCACAGAGGAGAACGGATTGATGAACTCCACAATGAAAATTGTCAGGGGAAAGATCATGGATAAGTACCAGGATCTTATTGACTTTCTATATACACCTGAAGCCAAGGCAGTTACAAACGAAAGAAACATCGAGGAAGTAGAAAAGATGAAACT
>CAYWEQ010000028.1:3767-16763 GCA_964457185.1 uncultured Rikenellaceae bacterium | reverse complement strand
AACGGCTCAAATGTCATGAAGTCGGCATGATGCACAATGTAAGCCTCAGTAGTTCTTTTGACAAGATCACCTTCATGAGCATGTGCTGCTATGATATGGCACACTTCAGTAGGCACGCCGCACTCTTCAGCCAGTGAGACTCCGGAGAAGGGATGACGCAGGTACTTCCCGTACTTGCCCTGGCATGTCTTACCGTTGTTGTCAATCTCGTATTCCAGCAACTTGCCTACATCAGCAAGTATGGCACCGGCAATAAGAACATCCATATTAACAGGCAGATCGCTGCCAAAGAACTGATTCATCTTTTCCCCGCATTCCCTGGACACATGGACAACACATCTCTTGTGTGCCATAAAGCTCACCTTCATATCCGGGCCACACAGCAGAGTAAAAGGAATATGCTCCAGATCTTCAGCGGAGAGCACACTTCTTTCAAGAGCGTGCTCCCATGTCCTTGCAGTTTTTTCCCTGAGTGACTGATCCTTTATCCAGTCAAGTTCAGGCCATAGTTTCTTAACCGTTTCGTTCATCTCAACAGGTTTTGTTACTTCATTGCGGCAATTATTGCATCGGTCATCTGAACTGTGGATGCAGCGCCATTCCTTATTACATCAGGACTTCCCCGCATCTTCATCATATCATAGGTTCTGACCCTTCCCTCTCTTATAACATCAGCTATTGCATTTCGGATTGACTCACAGGTCTTCTTTTCACCGAGATAATCCAGCATCATGCATGCCGACTCAATCATTGCTACCGGATTCACAATCGATACCTCATAACCTGCATATTTAGGTGCTGAACCATGAGTCGGTTCAAAAACGGCAATCCCGTCTGATGAGAACTGGGCGCTGCATGCAAATCCCAGTCCTCCGATAAGTCCGGCAAATGCATCTGAGGCTATGTCGCCAAACATATTACCGGCGACAATAACGCCATAATCCTCGGGGTTTTTGGTCAGCCACATCATCTGGGCATCAATGTTGGTGTTAATGAGCTTTATTTCGGGATATGAGTTCTGCCGGATCTCCTTTGCCAGCTTCCACATCAGTCCTGAAGTTTCTCTCACCACATTTGGTTTTTCGCATACTGTCACCGACGTGTAGCCATATTTGCGGGCGTATTCAAATGCAGCAAGGAGTATCCTCATGGTGGCTTTCCTTGTGAATATCCTGGTTGACAAAGAGAGTTCCTCAACAGGGATCTTTCCGAAATTCTGCCTGAATCTGGGATGTGTCAGGAAAGCCTGATAAACATTTTCGGGAGGATTTGTCCACTCTACGCCCGAGTACAGGCATTCCGTATTCTGCCTGAAAATGACCACATCTACAAGCGGTTCTTCAATTGCATTTCCCCTTCCTCTCCTTATAAAATTAAGAGGATTCCCTTTATAGGATTTGCAGGGACGGACACATATATCGAGATTAAAATGCTGCCTCAATCCTACTATCGGGCTTGAGTAAGCATAGCCCTTGCTCTGAAGCTCAGAGGCAAGCTCAGCTTTAGCTTCATCATCTGGCTTTGATGTTATTGCTCCGAAAAGTGCAATTTTGTGTTTTTCAATAAGATCCAGTGTGCGTTGTGGCAGGGGATTTCCTTCTTTCCTCCAGAATTCCCATCCGATATCTCCATATACATATTCCGCCTCGAAGCTTGCAGCATCAAGTACTCTCACTGCCTGCTTAAGCACAACAGCCCCTATTCCATCGCCGGGAAGAGCAACAATAGTCCGTTTTGCCACTATTTTTAGTAATTAAGTCAATGGTAAAAATAGTGAAAATTTGGTATGGAGTGAAAGGCAAATTTATTTATCAACCATCTTCTAAGGTTTTGAAATTTTAAGTACCTTTATCGACTGTTTCTATGTCACTAATAAGATAGAATGAGCGTTTTTGATGGATTAAAGCCTTCTCCTGTCTGGAATTATTTTGAAGATATATGCAAAATACCACGGCTTTCAAAGAATGAAAAGAGAATAAGGGAATACCTCCTTGATTTTGCGAAGAAAAATAACCTCGAATCAAAGGAGGATGAGATTGGTAATATTCTGATAGTCAAACAATCTTCTCCGGGAATGGAGAACAGAAAGTGTGTCGTTCTGCAGAGCCATCTTGACATGGTTGGCGAGAAAAATGCTGATCATCCTCACAACTGGCAGGCTGAACCTATAATACCGTTGGTGAATAACGGCTGGATATCAGCTAACGGAACAACGCTCGGGGCAGACGACGGAGTCGGGATTGCCTCACAGATGGCAATTCTCACTGATAAAAGTCTTAAAGCAGGAAGGATAGAGTGCCTTTTCACCGTTGATGAAGAGTCGGGAATGACAGGTGCCATAAACCTGAAGCCTGATTTTTTCTCAGGCAAGATTCTGATAAACCTGGATTCTGAAGATGAGGGTGTGCTTTATATAGGATGTGCTGGCGGGATGGATACAATAGGTATCATTAGGTTCACTCCTGAGCCTGTTTCTGCTGAATCCACTGCTTTTGAAATATCTGTCACAGGTCTTCACGGCGGACATTCAGGCGATGAGATCCATAAGGGATATGGCAATTCAGTGAAGATAATGAACAGGATCCTCTGGAACCTCTCGAACGAATACAATATATCGCTCAGCAACTTTGACGGCGGCAACCTTCGTAATGCGATCCCTCGTGAAGCATTTGCAACAATAGTACTGGAAAAATCTTCTGCAGGTAAAATAAAGAGCTGGATCGAAGATTTTCAATCAACAATGGTTGAGGAGTTCAGAGATATTGAAAAGGATATGAAAATAACCGTAAAGGATGCTGATCTCCCGCGATTCGTGATGGACAGGGATAACCAGACGAGGTTTTTAAATTCACTTACCTGCTGCCCTCATGGGGCAATTTCATGGTCGAAGGAAATGGATGATCTTGTTGAAACATCAACAAATCTTGCATCTGCAAAATTCGGAGAAGATCATTCGATAACTGTTGTTACTACCCAGCGAAGTTCCATTGAATCATCCAAATACGATGTCGCAGCAATGGTTGAAACATGCCTTAAACTTGCGGGAGCTCAGGTGGTCCATTCTGACGGGTACCCGGGATGGAGGCCCAATATGACCTCAGAAATACTGAAGATCACCAGGGATTCATATAATAGACTTTTCGGGCATGAGCCGCATATAAGGGCAATACATGCAGGCCTTGAATGCGGCCTTATCTATCAGAAATTCAAAGGTATAGATATGATCTCTTTTGGTCCGACCATCAGGGGGGCTCATACTCCTGAGGAAAAGATCGAGGTAAAAACCGTTCAGATGTTCTGGGACCTGCTCACGGATGTAATAATCAGGATCCCTGTGCAATAACAAAGGACAGATAAATCCCGGAAGTTACCTCTTCCGGATTAGTCACAGCTGAAAAATTCATCTTTACCTGCGCTGCAAAGAGGGCAGACATAATCATCGGGAAGGTCAATGAATTCAATTCCCGCCTGTATGCCTCCGGCAGGGTCTCCCTGCTCGGGATCATAAATGTATCCGCAGATAGCACACTTGTAACATTCCATATCTGTTAAGTTATTTCGTTTTGATTTTTCTTACCACATCTATCACGGTACCATCGACCCATTTTATTACTGCAACTATCCTCTCTTCAAACTCCGCTTTTCCGGGCTTACCACAAATTCTTTCCGCCTCATTCTTAAGTTCTCTGATTGTTCTCAGAGGAAGACCGGCTCCTTTAACACTCTTTATCAGGTCTTTACGTAATGGATTTATTGCTATTCCCCTTTCAGTGATTATAACATCAATAAGCTCGCCCGGCCCGCAAAGGGTAGTCACTTCATCAACAATTACAGGTATCCTGTCACGGAATAGAGGCAGAGGAAGTATGACATTCCGAGCATGAAGACAATTCTGCCATCCACCGATGCCATGAAGAAGATAACCATCTGAATGTGTAACCACATTACCGTTAAAATTCAGGTCCACCTCAGTGGCCCCGAGAATCATAATATCCATCATGCTGGTCAGGTTACCTTTTGAATGGTAGTTATATGCATTGAAAACGGAGTAGGGAACATGGTTTGGATTAGTTTCCACCGATTTTACAGCATCAAGATCAAAGGCCTGTGCATCAAGAATATAACCCATTTGTCCCTCCTCAAGCATCTTAACCATGTATTTTGTGCTCCCGCCGAAGCCGAATTTCGATTTCCAGCCTTTTTGTTTAAGGATCTGGTGGACAAAAACTGCAATAGCAAGGGATGTTCCGCCGGCTCCCGCCTGCATTGTAACGCCATCTTTAAGAATCCCGGATTTTTCCATGAAGGAAGCAGTCAGTTCAGCGATAAGAAGCCTGTCAGGACTTTTTGTTATCTCTGTTGTGCCTGATACTATTTTTTCTGGTATACCAATCTTATCAACAACTACAACATAGTCAACATAATTCCCTTCTATTTCCATGGGGAAACATGGCAGGTCAACGAGATTGTCGGTAACGACAATTACTTTCGAAGCATACATACTGTCGGTTTTCGCATATCCCAGGACTCCGCATGCTGAAGACCCCCCTGTTCCTTTTGCGTTTCCGAAAGAATCGGCAGAAGATGCCGCAAGTACTGCAATATCGATCTTTACTTCGCCGTCCTGAATTGCCTGAACACGTCCTCCATGAGATCTCAGAACAGCAATACCCTTCATTTTACCTTCTGACACATACCTGCCAAGAGGACCGTTCATGCTGCCTTCAATCCTGTTTATAGTCCCGTCGTCGAGATGCTTTATTACCGGATCATTACATGGAAATGATGCTGAAGGGAACCATACAAGGTCCTTCACTCCCATTGCTGAAGCAATATCAAAAATCCTGTTGCTTACCAGGTCGCCGTCCCTTAAATGATGGTGAGTTGAAATTGTCATGCCATTGCAGAGGCCGCATCTCTTTAATGCTTCTTCCAGAGAACTTACAACCTTATTCCCGTCTGCCGGGAAATCCTGGCAAGTAGGTATGGGAGGAGAATATTTCCTGCCCTCTGGCCTGTGTCTGCCGACTCCTTTGAAAGGAATAACAGATTTCCCGTTTATTTCAAGCGGCACATACCTGCCTGCAGCATTTATAACCGTTTTTACTGCCATATAATTGAAAAATAATTGATTAACTACCAGCAGAAGGCAGATTCCTGATCCAGTTCCGGGACAATTTACCAAGCTTAATTGCCAGGTCAATAGTTTTCTGAGCCCTGGCAACCACCGGCTGATCAATCATCTTTGATCCTAGAACCACAACGCCCAGACCTGCTTTCCTGGCTTCCTCAAATGCGATTACTATCTTTTGTGCCTTTTCAATTTCAGCCTCATCAGGTGCAAAACCTTGATTTATAACAGCAATCTGTCTGGGGTGGATGCATCCCATCCCTTCAAAGCCGAGCGCTTTTGAATTCATGACGTTCTGTTTCAGTCCCTCAATATCTGCCGCATCTGAGAAGACCGAGTCTATTGGCTGGATACCTGCTGCCTTTGCAGCTATTACCAGTCTGCTCCTGGCATAGAGTGATTCTTTTCCTTCAGCAGTTCTGGCAACACCAAGGTCGGCAGTAAAATCTTCAAGGCCGATAGCCAGAGCAACAACATTTTCTGAAGCTCTTGCAATGGCCGGAGAATTTTCGACCCCGAGAGCACTTTCAATTATCGGCATCAGGAAGACCGGATTCCTTATCTTCAGTTTTTTTCTTATGGAATTTATTTCACTGTCAATTACTTTCACCTGGTCAGGTATATCGCACTTTGGTAACAGAATAAGATTGACATTATGAGGTATTACTGTCCGAAGGTCCTTCAGTCCTGTCTCACCCCGGTTTATTCTTACCATCCTTTCGGCTCCCCGGAAGTCGACCTGGCGGAGAGCATTTCTTACAAGTATTCTTGCTTCTTCCTTTTTTTCAGGTGCGACAGAATCTTCCAGATCCAGTATGATACCATCAGCTGAATGGAGTCCTGCATTAAGCATCATGCCGGGAGTATTACCCGGAAGATAAAGCCTTGAGAACCTGAACCTGGCGGCAGTCGTTGAATACCTGTTCTCCCTGATAAGCTCAGGAAGAAAATCAATATCTGTATCTGTAAGTTTCTTTATTGCGGCTTCAAGTCGTGCAGCGATCACAAACGGAAGGGCTCCCGAGTCATTAATCTCTACCTTTGCATTCCTGATTTTAAAAAACTTCAGGATATCAATACACATATTTTCGATTGAATCACCGAAAAGTGCTTTCACTTTCGATGTAAGATCAATATCTGTTCCTCCTTCCTGCCTCAGTTCAAGGGTTATTTCACAATCTGATCTTATCCCGGGCCCGGCATTGCCGGTGGTGACTGACAACCTGTTCATATCTGGTTTAAATTAACGTTTCTGTCCTCACATACCTCTATAAGAACTCCTGATGTTGATTTGGGATGAAGAAATGCAATATCAAGCTTCTCTGCTCCTTTCCTTGGAGCTGAATCAATAAGTGTGACACCATTTTCTTCCGCGTGTTTTAATTGTTTTTCAATATCTTTTACGGCAAATGCTATATGATGGATCCCTTCTCCCTTTTTTGCCACGAATTTACCAATTGGTCCCAGCGGATCGGTTGATTCGAGAAGCTCGATCTTCGTCTCTCCTACTCGGAAGAAGGCAGTTCTCACCTTCTGGTCAGGCACCTCTTCGATCTTATAGCACTTCAGCCCGAAAACCTTTTCATAAAAATCCACTGAAGCTTCAAGGTTACTGACTGCAATTCCAATATGCTCAATACGTGATGGTTTCATAATATTGAATCATTTTAGACTCATTTAATAACAAAATTAGCTGATTATCACGACTCAAAGCAAACAATTATCATGTTTTCATGGTATCGTAATGCATATAAGTGTTCAGAACGGGAAATCGACAGGTATCTCTATTTCAGATTCCTCATTTTCAGGCTTTTGAGCAACCTCATGAACCGGGATCCCATCAACAAAAATGGCCTTGTAGGGAGTTGTGGGGCAGGCATATTCACAATGGCCGCAGCCAATGCAGATATCGGTGTTTGTTTCCGGTATAACAAGGTTGCCTTCGTAGGGGATCATATATACTGCTTTTGTCGGACATGCTTCAGAGCAGGCTCCACAGGCTGTTTTTTCTGTTTTTACTATACAGTTATCCTTAATGAAATTTGCCTTGCCGATCCGGGTAAGCTTCTTGGCTTCAATAACAAGAGGCTGAAGGGCATTGGTAGGGCATATCTCTGTGCAAACAGTACAATTATAGGTACAGAAGCTCTTATGGTAATCCATTACCGGCTGCATCATGCCTTTCACGCCGTACTGCAGCAGGGCTGGTTGAAGAACATTGTTTGGGCAGGCTGTTATACACAAAGAACAGGCAGTGCAATCTCTGTTGAAATCCTCTATTGATCCTGCTCCCGGCGGACATACCGGATAAGTTCTGTTTTCCTTTACCGTTGAAGCGTTTTTTGGTACAGGGGCGTGCTTATCCTGACCCCTGGCGATAAAAGGAAGGCCAAAAAGGAGTGCAAGCGTACCTGCAATGAATTTTCTCTTCCCCGGATCCGCTTTGCTTTCCTTTTTCTTCATGGTTACTATACCATAAGAGATTGCTTTGTCGGGACAAGTATTTATACAATTGAAGCAACTGACGCATCTGCTGACATCGACATCCTGCTTCAGGAAATCGATGCATGATGATTTGCATCCTAAAGAACAGCGGCCGCATTTAGAACAGGTGCTTTCATTGATTTTAATCCTCAGGATCGACACCTTAGAGATCAGCCCCAGCAGTGTTCCAACAGGACAAATCATGTTACAATAAAGACGGCCTCTCATCAGGGAGAGGGCTCCGATCAAGAAGAAAAATACAACGGGTATGGAATAAGCAAGCAACGGGAATCCTCTGACCGGTATATGACTTAAAGAATAAACATCAAATTTTCCAAGTATCCCGGCGATAAAATTGTTTATGATAATAACCACCGGTTTTACCAGGTATGTCATAAATCGTCCAAATATGCTGTAGGGATCAAGCAGGGTCAGAAGATATACACCCCATGCAACAGAGACGGCAAGTGTTATTGCCAGGATCGAGTATCTGATTATCGTAAATGGTTTCTTATAGCCAAATCTTCTGAATTTCTTCTTGATACGGCCGCCTATCCTGCTGAACATATCCTGTCCTATTCCCAGGGGGCACAGGAAAGAGCAGTAGGTCTTTCCTGTCAGAAGAGTAAGAATGAGTACCGCTGCAAATCCGGCTGTTGCAATTGTTCTGAGATCATAGAATTTAAGGAATGAGGGTATGAACTGCAGTGACAGGAATATGTTGATATATTTTGCAGGGATCAGATTTGTAAAATCAACGAATATAATGAAGAAGCAGATGAAGAAAATTGCTGAAAAGAAAATACGGAATCTTCTTAGATAAGGCGACCTCATCAGGAATTACATTTTAATTCTTCTTATATTAAGCGACTCAAGGTTCATGTTGCCCAGCCCCATTTTATGAGCTATCGGGATATATTCAATTCTTTCAGTTTCAATGTTGAGCATTTTAGAGGCAGCCGCATCACCTGCAATCCAGTCTGTTGTTATAATCAGAGACTTCATCAGCACAAGGTCTTCCTTTGATACGCCCTGGGGACCATGTTTTACCATGACATTATAGCAGTCAATTATATTCAAATGAGGTTTTTTCTCAAACAAGGCATAATCAGCTATGCACTGATGCAGGTCATTTGAGTGCCAGTATCCTCTGTCCCAGACAACTCCCATCATATTCTTGAGGCAGCATGTCAATCTTGTTGAGTTATGATCCTTCAGAACAGGCACATTTATAAAAACATCCGATTCAAGAAGAAGCTCATGTACTTTTGTGCTTTTCAGCTTTACTCCGCCCGGGATCTCTACCTGCTGGAAGTACTTCTCCGAATTACCCGGGACAACCTTTGCACCGGCATCTTTTGCTGCTCTCTCAATACCTGAATTCTTATAGCAATTGACCCAGTTATCACATGTATGATCGAACACATAAACATCCTTTGCCCCTGCCCTGAAACAATGCTCTATTATTCTCTTTACCAGCAAGGGATTTGTATTTGCAGCAAGCTCGGGGAGAACATCCCATCCGATGTTTGGTTTGATCAGTACTTTCTGCCCTTTCTGAATGAATGTTCCAAGTCCTCCAAGTTCCTGGATTCCCAGATCAAACATTGCATCCGGATTGCCTCCCATAACGGCAACCAGGTCATATTTGGCCCTTACGGGAGAGGCTGTCCATAGTTTATCATACCGTCCGATACTTATAGCTGCTCCAGCTGCGAGGCCTGCACCTGCCGATCTTTTGAGGAAGTCTCTTCTTTTCATGCCTGGATTCTCATAATCTGTCCGATATTATCAGAATGAAGCCCGAAAAATACAACTTTTTTTGTTATGATATACCCTTTGTGGATAACTCCAACTGCATTGCCTGTATATGAATGTTTCAAGAACATGAGTTAAATAGTATATTTGCAACCAAAAATACTCATTGAGTATTTCACCCAGATTAAAACAAACTAGTATCTTAATTGTCTTACACATATTAATCTCTTCTTAAGATGAAAGTCATCTGTTACGATTGTTTTTCAGGAATAAGCGGTGATATGAATCTCGGGGCAATGATTGACCTTGGGATTGAGAAATCATTTCTTATAAAGGAACTTAACAAGCTTAACCTGAAAGGATGGAAACTAACCGCTGAAAAAGACCACAGGCACGGTATCAATGGTACAAGAGTAACCGTCATCCAGACAAAATCCGAAAAATCACACAGGAATATATCTGATATTGAGGAGATTATCAATAAATCAGCACTGGATAAGAAAACGAAGGAGCTAAGCCTGAAAATATTTATGAAGGTAGCTGAAGCAGAGGCCCTGGTGCATGGCATATCCCTGGATAAAGTCCACTTTCATGAAGTAGGAGCAATAGATTCCATAATTGACATTGTGGGTGCAGCAATCTGCTTTAATGCACTCAGGATTGATGCCGTATTTGTTTCACCTGTGGAGCTCGGGAGCGGTTTTGTAAAATGCAGTCATGGGAAGCTCCCTGTGCCGGCTCCGGCGACTTCTGAAATCATAAAGGGCATACCTGTAAGGAAAGGAGGCGTTGATTTTGAGGCTACTACACCCACCGGAGCTGCCATTTTAGCTTCACTGGGGACACACTTCAGCAATCTTCCTCCCTTCATAACAGAAAAAACAGGATATGGCATTGGACAGAAGGATCATCCGGATGTCCCAAACATCCTCAGAATTTTCCTTGGAGAGACCGAAGATGAAAAGACAGGTCACGATGCGCTTCTTCTTGAATGCAATATTGATGACATGAACCCGGAATTTTTTGAGCATATTTCTGAAGAGCTTTTTGAAGCAGGAGCTTCTGACGTTTTCATCTCAGGTATTTTAATGAAGAAAGGACGTCCTGGTAATACCCTGAGTATTATATGTGAAAAAGGACTCGCAGATATCATGAAAGAGATCATTTTTCTTGAATCCACAACTGTGGGAATCAGGACCTTCACCTTTAGAAAGGATACTCTTTCAAGAAAATTTGAGACTATGAAAACAGCTTATGGGAATGTTACAATAAAACGCTCTTTCTATAAAGGAAAAGAAGTGTCCTCCAAACCGGAATTCAGCGAGTGCAGGAAAATAGCGGAAGAAAAAGGGGTACCGGTGAAAGAAGTCTATAATAATATTATGGCGCAATTATTCAAAAGCGCCCGAAAGCCGGCAAAAAAGATATAAGAAAAATATAAAATCAATGACAGAAACCAAATTAATAAGACTGGATTCAATATTAAAAGAGCTGAAATCGTTCGTTATCGCTTTTTCAGGAGGCGTTGACAGCTCATTCCTTGTTCACACAGCCGGTATCCTTGACTCTGTGAAAATGAAGGCTGTTACAATCCGTACACCTTATGTGCCTGCAAGGGAGATAAAAGAAGCATCCTCTTTCGCAAAAAAAGAGGGTTTTGCCTTTGAAATAATCGATCTCGAATTCCCTGAGATCATCAGGCATAATCCGCAGAAAAGGTGCTATTTATGTAAGAAGGTCCTGTTCACCGAAATACTGAATTATGCCAGGAAAAACAACTTTGAATATGTTGTTGACGGTACAAATGCTGATGATATGGGTGACTCAAGACCAGGCCTCCGGGCACTGCGGGAGCTGGATATCAGAAGCCCGCTTGCTGAGGCCGGATTGACCAAAAGCGATATAAGGGAATTTTCGCAAAAAGCGGGATTGCCGTTTTTTGACAAGCCTGCTATGGCCTGTCTTCTTACACGCATACCCTATGATACCACAATAACTGAAGAGACGCTTCAGATGATCGAAAAAGCCGAGGATCTGCTGTTTGAGAAGGGATATCCCGGAGCCCGGGTAAGGATACATGGCGATGTTGCCAGAATTGAATGTCTTCACGGGTATGTCGAAAAGATATTTCAAGATCCTGCAAGGCAACTTATCGTAAGTGATCTGAAAAAAATCGGATTCAGATATATATCTTTGGACCTTGAGGGTTACAGAACAGGAAGCATGGATCCCGAAAAAGAAATATCATGACAGGGAAAGAACTTGAAAAACTCCTGAAAGATATAAAGAGCGGTGCAATCAGTACCGCCGAAGCTCTTGAAAAGCTTAAAACTTTTCCGTATACTGACCTCGGGTACGCTAAAATTGACCATCACCGTGAAATAAGAACGGGATATCCTGAAATAATCTATTGTGCCGGCAAGACTATTGAACAGGTCACAGGGATCTTCAGAGTGATGGCCGAAAAAGAGAACAACGTCATTGGCACCAGGGCTACAACAGAAATGTATGAGTCAGTAAAAAATATTATTTCGCAGGCTGATTACTTTGTGGAAGCCAGGATCATTTCAATCCAGAAGAAAAAACCGGAGTTCTCTGAAAGCAATATTGCTGTTATCACAGCTGGCACATCTGATATCCCGGTTGCGGAGGAAGCAGCCGTTACCGCAGAACTGCTTGGCAATAGAATAATCAGGATATATGATGCCGGAGTAGCAGGGATACACAGGCTGGTAGACAAGCTTCCCGAGATAAAGAGCTGTGCTGTGATAATTGTCATTGCAGGTATGGAGGGAGCTCTTGCCAGCGTGGTGGGAGGACTGGTCGACAAACCTGTCATTGCTGTTCCGACAAGCGTTGGCTACGGTGCCAGTTTTGAAGGAATATCTGCTCTTCTTGCGATGCTTACAAGCTGCTCAGCCGGAGTGACCGTGGTAAATATTGACAATGGCTTCGGTGCCGGCTTTTCTGCAAGCATGATCAACAGGATGAATTATGGCCGGTAAAATATTGCTTTCGACAGCTTACCTGCCTCCTGTTGAATACTTTGCTCATATATTAAAAGCTGAGCAGGTCTTTATTGAAAAAGAAGAGAATTACATTAAGCAATCATACCGAAACCGCTGCTATATACTTTCTGCTAACGGACCACAACTCTTAACGGTTCCGGTTCACCTGGGCAGCTTTCATAAGACTCCTGTCAGAGAAATCAGGATTGATTATACAAAAAGATGGCAGCAGGTACACCTTGGAGCATTGACAGCTGCATATAAATCATCTCCTTTTTTTATCTATTATTTTGAGGCCATTGAAAAAATAATCCTTTCAGGTTATGAATTCCTCCTGGATCTTAATATGGATCTCCTCAAGGCTGTATTAAAAATGCTCACTATTGAGGCTGAAATATCATATACAACTGATTTCATGCCTGTTGTAAATGCAGAAAATGATTTCAGGTACAATATAAGCCCAAAAAAAGAGTCCGGCTATGATGCTAAAAGTTATATCCAGGTTTTCGCCGGCAGAAAGGATTTTGTCCGGGGATTAAGTATAATTGATCTCGTTTTCAATACAGGGGGAGAGGCTTTACATTACCTCTAGATCTTACTTCCGTGAAATATAAT
>CAYWEQ010000028.1:0-3667 GCA_964457185.1 uncultured Rikenellaceae bacterium | reverse complement strand
CAGGATGAGCAGGGGAGGCTATATTGTTATTCATGATTATAATACATGGAGCGGTGCACATGAAGCTGTTGACGAGTTCTTCAGGGGGAAAACTGAATCGCCGGTACCTATGCCTGACAAAAACGGAAGTGCCCTGATAAAAAAAGTATAGAAACGAAAACAAAAACAAAAGGCTGTCTCAACCGAAACAGCCTTTTCAAGGAAGTCAAACAAAGTATCAGTAACCAAATTTATAACCGAAAGTAACCGTATACAGGTTTCTGTTTATGTCCATATTGGACATCAGGGTTTCGACACTTGAACCATAAAGGACATATTTATGTGGATTCATCATCCCCGTATAACTGAAATCGATAAATACGTTCTGTTCCCGGAATCCTGCTCCGAAAGAGAGCGAATTATAGTCAAGGTTTGAGTTTAGATCGCCGCTTTGCCAGGTTTTTCCGTAATAACCATAGCCGCCTCTCAGGTAGAGCCTGTTAAGTCTGAATTCGGCTCCAAGGCGAAGGTTAAAGGATGATCTGAGAGTCCCTTTTATGATATCATTCTTCTCGCTGTAATTATATCCGTCGCCAGTCTCTGAAAACCTTGCGGTGCTGTAATCAACAAACTCATAATCAAGGCTTACAAGTCCCAGTTTTTTAATCTGCAAAGCCGCTCCCGCCATTGCCCTGAATGGTGTTGCCAATGCGTAATTATACCTGCGCGGTTCATTTGAATCCTGGTATTTGCCCCCGTCGGTAAAGCGTGAACTTATGTTATCGTATACATACTCATTAATCCTGTACAATGTCGGGGAGTGGAAAGCAAAACCAAGCCTCAGTATCTCCATGGGTCTGTAAATTGCACCTAATTTCAATCCATATCCTGTACCCGTATTACTGTAATAAAATGTATAGCTGAAGCTCTCGAATTCTGAGGGTAAACTAATATCTGTAGACTCTGTATGTTCATATTGACTGGAGTAGCTCAAATGGCTTATGCCAAATGTTGCCCCGAAATAGAGTTTGTTTGAAAGGTTGCCCCCTACTGACAATGCATGCTCGCCCGTATATCCTTCATAAGTGACCAGGCGCCTTACATTCTGCCCATATATTGAAGGCGCATTATCACCGTAATTTGAAAAGACTGTTCCGTAAGAGGTGCTTGAGCCTGAAAGGGAGTCAATAAGCCATGTTTCCCAGGCAAGATAAGAATCAGGGACATTATCAAACAGTTCGTCCTTGTAATACCCTTCGGCATTGTCAGTCCAGAGATCGGTCATGGAACTGTAATCGCTTATACCATCAATAACAATGCTCTGGTTCAGGTTATTGGTCTTGTTGAAAGAGTAACCGAAATTCAGGGAGACAAGTCCCGATTCCGAATCATTGTTGATGATATTTGCAACTACTCCTGCCTGGGCCAGGTTAAAATTGTATATATAATCTGTTGTATTTGTCCCGTTCAGGTTTGCAGTAGTTTTGATATGGAACATCTGGGGAGAGATGCTGATCTCGGATGAACGGAATACGCCAATACCAGCAGGATTCTGGCTTAAAGAGGAGATGTCTCCGCCAAGGGCTGTAAATGCACCTCCCATAGACATAAATCTCGCTGTTCCGATATAGAAAACCTGGGAATATCTCAAAGCATCATCGGCAAGCTGGGCATAATTCTCCGTGAAAATCGCCAGCATTATTATAAGAAACGCACCTGATTTTTTCATAATTGCTATTTTTTCTTTATAAGCATCCCACCACTCCATTAACAGAATGTATTTTTTTACTGACCATATTTCAATTACTTCTATCTCCTTCCTCCTGAGGATGAGCCGCTTGAAGAGCTACGGGACGATCCCGAAGAAGAGCTGGAAGATGAACTACCTGAAGAAGAAGAGCCAGATGAATAGCTGCTTCTTGAACCTCCGCCAGAAGATCCGCTGCTATATGATGAGCGGCTTGATGAAGAACCAGATGATCCTGATGAATATGATCCGCTGGAGCTTCTTCTGGAGGGAGAAGAATAGCTTCCGGAATTGTTATACGATGGTACCGACCTGGTTTGTCCTGCTGATACTGACGGGCTTGTTCTGACAGTGCTCCGGTAACTGTTTGAACCTGAACTTTCTGAATTCACCCTGCTGTTGTTGTAAGAAGGCCTGGTACTCATACGCGGATTACTGTAACTTGGTGTATAAGTTCTGTTTACTGTATTATATTCCGGTTTTGAAACAGTAGTGCTCCTCGTAGTTGTACTCTTGGATGCACTTACATCAACCTTCCTGTCAGCAGCATTCAATGCCTGCTGGTTGTTTACGTTTGTTGAAACTGCTTTCCTGGTATCTGTTGTAACAGAGCTTGTGCTTCCAGAGGGTGAACGTCTGATGCCATCTGCAGGTGTTCCTTTAGACAGGTAACTATCACGCCTTGATGAAGCTGAAGGCTGTACGCTGCTGTTCCATCGTGTTGAATATACACTCTGCCTTTCCCTTCTTCCATATGCTATGGAATTGTTATAATCTCTTGCATAATGAATATTGGAATAATACCCCCAGTTGTTATAATTGGGCCAGTAGTAGGAAGAATAGAACGGACTGTAGAAACTGCCATAGAAACCATAGGACCTTGGGTAGTAGAAGCTGCTATATCCGTAATCGTAATAGAAAGGATCATACCCGAAAGGATCATAGGAATAATACGGATAGCCATACCCGAAGCTCATTGAAGGCAATCCCCAGCTGTAATAGAAAGGATCTCTCCAGTAAGGGTTGAAGTAGTTGCCATGGAACCTTCTCAGTCTTCCTGAATATGAGTAATCATCATAATAATAGTTGTTTACAGTGCCTCCGGACTTTCCATCAAGCACTGCTGCATTGTCATAGTCAACTGCCTCAGAATACTCATCTGATACGAGGGTATCAGCAGCATAGATGTTATCATAATACTCCTCAGCCTTCAGATCCCCTTCAGCAATCTGCCTTGACACAGGCAACTGAATCCTGGTCACCTGTCTGTCAGAAGGCATGTAGTAAAGGTCATCATACTCAAACCCTGTATAAAGTCCTGATGAACAGGAGCCCAGTACCAGGAGTATAAGAATTGAAATGTAATTTACTGCTTTCATGTCTGATTCCCTCTTTTTATTTATTATGCGCAAATATTGTACCAAATTGCTTTAAAAGAAAAATCCTTTCTCCAATAATTATCAAAGATAAAAAAAAACAAGGACATGCTTCTGCACGTCCTTATCTTATCCTGTTTCCTTACCTTCTTCCTTTATTGTCAGAAGAAGATTTTGACGATGATGACCTGGAAGAAGACTTTGACGATGAGTCTGAGGATCTGGATGAAGAGCTTCTTCCAGCGGATACTGATGTTCCTTTTGAGGATGAGGAACTTCTGGAGGGAGCACTCATCACTCTTCCGGAGCTGCCCGATGATGCGGTTGCCGGCCTGCTTACCGGAGCAGAAGAGGAAGATTTGCTGACCTGCGGTCTTGATGGAGCACTACTCGCTGAAGAACTTCTGGACGGATTAGTATAACCGGCAGGATTGCTTTTATTCCCGAAATTACCGCTGTTTCCGTTTGTATCGCTGTTCCTGTTATTCCCGTTATTACCCCTGTTGCGGTCATTCTGGTCAAAATTCCCGTTATTGCCATCCTGACGGCTGTTGTTATTATTACC
>CAYWEQ010000027.1:20283-23054 GCA_964457185.1 uncultured Rikenellaceae bacterium | reverse complement strand
CATATAGTCTCTGAGGTCATACTGTCCTGTTGCCCCGTCCCAGAATTTTGAATTCACAATCGTATCCGGTCGATTTGCTACAACGTGTATTCCAAGATCCATTTTCAACCATGTAAATCCCTGTTCTTCAACCCTTCTTTTCATGGTTTGTGCAAATGCCACAGGGTCTTTTGCTCCGGGGGTATCGGCATAAAGGCGGATCTTATCCCTGTATCTTCCTCCCAGGAGCTGCCATGCAGGCACATTATATGCTTTGCCGCAAAGGTCCCAGCAAGCCATTTCAACTGCTGAGACACCGCCACCCTGCCTCCCGTGGTATCCCCATTGCCTGATTATCTTGAATATCATCTCAACATTGCATGGATTAAGCCCAAGGATCCTGCTCTTCAGCATCAGGGCGTAACGCTCGTCAGCTCCGTCCCTGACCTCCCCGAGGCCGTATATTCCCTGGTTTGTATCAATCCTGATTATTGCGGTTCGTCCTACATTTCCGATAACAGCAACACGCATATCAGTGATCTTGAGATCAGACGGAACCGAAGCCCTGCTGACTTTCGAGGTAGCCTGGGCAATGGTGTCTTCAAATGAAAGTGACATAAGCCCTCCAAGGGCTATCCCTCCCAGAGCACTCTTCTTAAGAAAGCTCCTTCTGCTGTTGTCCAGAAAGGGATTATTGATTTCAGGACTGAGCGCTTCAGCTACATTTTCCTCCATCTGCCTGTTCTGTTCTATTATTTTTTCAAGTATGGTTTTCATTTCAATAATATTAAATGAATTGTAGGGTAGATATTATTTTTTAGTACAATGATTTGGCAGTTGGCAAAAGGCAATTGGCAGAAAAATGACCTGGACTTTGAACCCTGCGCCCTGAGCCCTGAGCCCTGCGCCCTGCGCCCTGCGCCTTCTTCACAAGTTCCTCTCCTTAAAATAATTATCCAGTTCCTCTTTTGTCATCGGCAACTTCCCGGGATAGTTACTGAGCCAGTTCATGAAATCCTTCTTTATCTCATCGCTCCACATACTGTCTATCTGGCCCGGTTTGTACCTGCCTTCACGAAGCCGCTGGTGTCCAAACTGGTCACGAAGAGCAGTAACCTCAGCAGTAATAACCAGGTCTTCCACCAGATGAGCCGGAATAAAGATTACCCCGTATTTCTTTGCCAGGACAACATCTCCGGGAAGCACAATTGCCCTGCCGATACGGATAGGTGCATTTATTGATATAAGTGACATCTGCATGATGTATGAAGGATCAGAACCTTTAATCCACGCATTAAAGCCTTTAATCTCACTTAGACCCTCAACATCTCTCACAGAACCATTGAATATTACTCCCCTTTTGGATTTTGCATATATTGAATTTCCAAGGTTATCGCCGATCAGTGTTCCGTCGATGATCTTGCCATAGCTGTCTGCAACATATACATCGCCTTCAACGAGCACATCAATGGGCCATGAATTGGTACCTCCCTGCTGAGCACGGTTTTCAGTTTTCCCCTGTGCCTTAATATATTTCTCAAGATCTGGCCTCATGGGCATGTATTGTGCTGTTACCACTCTGCCTGTCATTACTTCATCAGGATGGATTATCGTCCAGTCGCTTTCAAACTGGTTCTGGTATCCTTTATTCCTCAATACTCCCCATGCTTCCTCAATCGAAATATTTTTAAGCCGTTCGAGGATTGCATCCGGGACTTTAGGTCTTCCATCAGCGAACCGCTCGCCTTCCCATTCGGAAGTCAGCGCTTTAATATATTCGGGTGAGGAGCCTACATTTTGAGCCCCGGTTATAAGAACTGTCAGGACGAATGCTGAAAGAGATAAAATCTTTTTATTCATGGTTATGATGGTTTAAAGATTAATTTATTATCAGATCAGATTCCCGCGTAAACCAGTAGTGCCAGTCCTGCCAGGTATGCCAGGAACATGAATAAAATCAATGAGTTAACCTGTTTTGATGCCCCTTTAAACTCTTTCCAGATAAAAACACCCCAGAGAGCGGCTATCAGGGTGGCTCCCTGACCGAGTCCATAGGAGATGGCAAAACCTGCCTTCCCCGAGGCGAGAATACTCATCGACATGCCGGTATTCCAGATGATGCCGCCGAGGATACCTGTAAGATGGACAGAGGCACTGCCCTTTTTATAATCCCGGAAGGAGAGTGGAGCACCTTCAAAAGGTTTCTTCATTATGATATAATTGAAGAGAAAGTTGCTTCCCAGCACTCCGATGGCAAAGAAGAAGACGGCAGAGTAGGGGGTAAGCTTACCCGGCTCGGGTGATACAAAGTCTGATACCATTGAGCTGGCCACAAAACGGTAGAATAGTGCCATCAGAACTCCTGCAGACACGGAAAGGAGGATACCTTTTTTTGATACTTTCTGCAGCGATGAACTGTGTTTCTTATACGCCAGTGCATCAATGACGATTGCGGCAACGATCAGAGCGACACCGATAAACAGGATAACAGGATTGCCCCTTGGTGCAAAGACATAGTTGATGATAACACCCAGGGCAAGGGCGATCCCCACACCTACGGGAAAAGCAACCGCCATTCCAGCAATTGCCATTGCAGCAACCAGCAGGATATTGGAAGCATTGAATATTATGCCTCCAAGCATGGAGTTAAGAATGTTCTTTGTATCAGCCTGTGCAATATCGGCCATAAAACTACGCCCGTTTTCCCCGAAGCTGCCCAGTGTAAAGCCAAGGATAAGTGAGAACAGGAGTATCCCGATCACGTAATCCCAGTAGAAAAGCTCAAAACGCCA
>CAYWEQ010000027.1:6160-20183 GCA_964457185.1 uncultured Rikenellaceae bacterium | reverse complement strand
GTGAGAACAGGAGTATCCCGATCACGTAATCCCAGTAGAAAAGCTCAAAACGCCATGATTTTCCTGCCAGCTTCTGGGTATTACCCCAGGAACCCCAGCAGAGCATTGTAATTATGCAGAGAATAACTGCCAGCGAATAACTTTGAGGAATAAACATAATCAGTTTTTTATTCTTGGTGAACCTTAGTGTCTTGGAGTCTTGGTGGCAATAGGAAAAATGCCACCAAGGCACCATGGCACCAAGAAACACCAAGGTAAATAATATTAGTCAAATGAGAATTTAAAGTTATCACTCTTTTTCGGAGCTGTCTTAAAGATGTTTGCTCCTGTTAAATACACTCTTGTTCCTTCAGATTCAGGACGTTTTTCTCCTCTTACCACCAGTCTGACCTTATGCTCGCCAGGCTGAAGACCCGTAACGTGCCAGATCGTCTCAATATGCTGCTGACCGGCAAAATAATAATAGGTGTCTACGGTTCGGTGAAGGATCCCGTCAACAAATACATCGGCCTTTCCTCCATCCTTAAACCAGTTGCCGGTCAAAGAGATCCCTGTTCCTTCAAAAACAATCTCAGCTTCATCCCCCCGACCCTGGGCATACATAGATTGCTTTATAGACAACCCGTTTCTGTCACGAGCTTCCCGGGTCTCCCATTCCCCCTTGAATGACCACAATGCTTCATCAAAAATTGTTATTCTTCTGTCAAATACCAGGTCCGGAAATGCAATTTCAAGAGGAGGGGCAGATGGACTCTGAGATTTTATTTTGATTTCATTGCCGGCACTGATACCTCCGTTCTTTGCAATAAGGTCAAGTGCATAATTAAAGGTGCTTTCAATCGCGGAATTGAAGGAATATGTGGTATGGATGAATAATGAATCACCGATTACCCTGATTCCCTCCTGCATATCGGCAGGCAGTCCGCTGAAACCATTTATAACTCCCAGCACTGCCAGTGCATTCGATGGATTGCAATCCGAATCCTGGCCGCAGCGGGTTGATATTTCCAGGGTTTTCAGGGGGTCGCCCTCCCCGTAAAGTAATCCCATTACAATATATGCCCCGTTAAGTTTTGCATCGATATTGAAGGCAGATCCAGCTCCGCAGATATCAACATCCCCCCATTTATTCTCAAGCTCCTTCCATGCTGCCCTCCAGTCGTCAGGGTAGTGCTGATGCAGCCTGATAATATCCTTTATTATCCTGTAATAATCGCTTTCAGACGGTAGCGACATCAATGCCTTATCCACAAGACGATTAATATCAGTTTCGAAATATGCCTCAGCATAGAGGGCCGCAACAAAGATGCCTCCATAAACACCATCGCCGTAATTCATAATATGTCCTATCTTATCAGCGATTCCAACGGCTGTATTAGGCATTGCAGGACACATGAATCCGATGTAGTCAGCTTCTATCTGAAAATCAATATCATCCGCATGTATGTTATATTCAGGACTGCCTGACAGAGGTGCAAAAACAGAGTCAAAATAATTCTTCCGTGCCTGCATATTGGCATGCCACAGAGGATATCCGGCCCTGGCAAACATCTCCTGGTATTTTTTTGCAGGTGCATCGATACCATATTTATCCATCGACATAAGGAATGTAAGCTGGACATAGATATCATCCTGCCACATACTTCCTTTAATATCAGAAGGTTCCCATTTTACAGGATCCTCGTAGGTTTTCCCCTGTGCCCTGAATTCCGTCGGGGCACCGTAAGTAACTCCGATCATTTTTCCGGCCCATCCCCCGGCAATCTTGTCTTTTAAAACATCAGGTTTTATTGTCCTGTATTCATCTTTAGATTCATTGCATGAAACCAGATAAAGAAATGAAAACACGATAACAAAAAAAGAAAAAATGTGCTTCATGTAATTAATTATTAATCAATGAACTAAGCCCCCTCAGAGGGACAGGGGGTCAATTGGTATATGCATCATTCTGTCTTCAATGAATCCTGCCATTTCAGGCACCGGCATTTTCCTGATCACATACTGATGCTTTCCTTCCGGATCATTTTCCCACGAATTGCTGCCGTCAGGATGTACAATGATCCTCCCCCTCTTTGTATCGAAAAAGCCCTCTGTACCATACACCCCTATCAAAACAGCAGTCTCATCCCAGCTCATCCTGCCGTATTTATCCTCTTCAGACAAAGGGATGCTTATCCTGAATACATCCTTGACCGGGTTGTTCAGGACAGGAGACTTGATCAGCCGAAGCCCGGTCCTTATTTCCCAGCCTATTTCAAATCCTGTGAAAATTATTTCGCCCGGCCAGTTTTCAAAAACATATATTGATGCTGCAGAATCAATATAAACATTAAACTCTTTTCCTTCAGGGAACCTGCCTGCCATTGAAACGAGTCTTTTTACTTTTCTTTCAACAAGATCCTTTCCGTTAAAATCGCTGACTTCATCAGGTTGCGATTTAAGCAGGTTGCCGAGATTGGTCAGAAAACCAACTGTAACAATTGTTACACTTTTATCAGGCTGGGTGCTGAGTATTTTTCTGTAAATGGTTACCGCATCAGGCACTTCAGATGTTGAATTTATTTTATGCGGGTATTTTGCCACAATTGAATCGGGCCAGTGCTGGAATGCTCCCATGACCGCTCCATCGCTCTTTGGTGAGCCAACAGCAAGATCAGGTCTGCCGAAATAGGTATTGATGACATTTATTGAAGGTGCAACGAGTTCATGTTTATTGGATGAAATTGTGGCGAGGATCTCTGCCCTGCCACTGTCGGCCATTGCATGAAGGAAAGCAAGAGCACCGACATCATCATAATCAGGGCCGAAGTCTGTATCAAAGATTATTTTAGCCGGTGTGTTATTCGACTGTTTTATGCAGGACGAAACCAAAAGCAGACAGAGGAAGATAACAGGCAAATATTTCATGGCAGTATTATTTCTTCCCTGTATGGTGCCGAAGCCTGGGCTCCCATCCGCGTCACACAGATCGAAGCTGCTTTATTGGCAAAGATCACAGCATCTTTCAGCCCCTTCCCTTCTGCAAGTGCAACAGCCAGAGCCCCGTTAAAAACGTCTCCTGCGGCAGTTGTATCGATAGCTTTCACTTTTATGCCGGGGAACATTTCCATAAAGTCCTCTGATTTTACAAAAGCTCCTGCCGCCCCCATGGTGATGATCACGTTTTTGACTCCTCTTTTTTGAAGAGATGCTGCAGCTGCTTCCGCTGTTGATTCATTGTGTACCTTGATTCCGGTAAGTATTTCAGCTTCAGTTTCATCAGGCGTAATCAACCATAAATGCCTTAGCAGGTAATCGTGCATTTTTTGTGCCGGAGCAGGATTCAGGATTACCTTTATATCGTTTTCGGCCGCAGTAAGAGCCGCATATTCGACGGTCATCAGAGGTATCTCAAGCTGCAGCAGCAGGACACTGAACTTACCGGGGGAAAAGACTTCATTGTCAATATCCTGAACAAGCAGGTTGCCATTTGACCCCGGTGCAACAACAATACTGTTCTCTCCTTCCGAGTCGACAATGATAAGAGCAACACCTGACGGAAGATCGGAATCTTGAACAATAAACCGGGTGTCAATACCCTCCTTCTTAAGTATTCCTTTTGTCTCGCTTCCGAACAAATCGTCACCTATCTTAGCAACAAAAGTGACCTTCCCTCCAAGCCGTGATGCAGCAACTGCCTGATTTGCACCTTTCCCTCCCGGGTTCATAAGAAACGTTCCTCCAAGGATAGTTTCTCCAGGCGTTGGGATCTTATCAGTTTTTATAACCATATCGGTATTAGAACTGCCAATGACAAGTATTCTTTTCATATTCTTTAATACGGGCTTTGAAATTACTATCACGATCTAAGATAAGTAACAATTCTTTATTTAACCAGTATATTAATCATTTTTCAAAAACAGCATTGCCTTTAATGCCTTATTTTTAACTTTAGGAACTGATTTAATTAAGATATAGGGATTATGAACAGTAAAATAATAACTTTTGGAGAGATAATGCTTCGACTGGCGACACCTGAGCATCAGCGGTTTTCACAGGCAACCTCTTTTTGTGCTTCATTCGGGGGAGGTGAAGCAAATGTCTCGGTTTCCCTTGCTAATTTCGGGCTTAAAACTGAATTTGTGACCCGCCTTCCTGCCAGCGACCTTGGTAATTCAGTAATTATGGACCTCAGGAAACACGGCGTCGGTACAAATCATATCATCAGGGGTGGAGAGAGACTGGGTATCTATTTCCTTGAAACCGGAGCTGTATCCAGACCAAGCAAGGTTATTTACGACAGGACGCATTCATCGATTGCCGACATTGAGCCCGGTATGATAAACTGGGATGATGTCTTTAAGGAAGCGCACTGGTTTCACTGGACTGGGATCACTCCTTCAATTTCAAAAGGAGCAGCAGATGTATGCATGGAGGCTGTTTCAGCAGCCAAAAGGAATGGTATTATTATCTCCTGTGATCTAAATTACAGGAAGAACCTGTGGAAATGGGGGAAGAGTGCCTCCGATGTAATGCCTGATCTGGTGAAGGACTGTGACATTATTCTCGGCAATGAAGAAGATGCTGAAAAAGTATTTGGTATAAAGCCTGAGGGCGCAGACGTCTTTCGAGGTGAAGTGAAGGGCGCCAGCTATGAATCAGTATGCAAAAAACTCCGAAAGCGGTTCCCTCAGGCAAAGAAAATCATCATCACTCTCCGCGGCTCAATAAGCGCTGACCATAACACCTGGTCGGGTGTCCTTTATGACGGGCGGGAATTCATCGAAGCTCCCGTTTACCAGATCACACACATTGTTGACAGAGTGGGAGGAGGTGATTCGTTCATGGCCGGATTGATCTACGGATTGCTTAATTACCCTGACGATGATCAGAAAGCACTCAATTTTGCTGTTGCGGCTTCCTGCCTTAAACATACAATTCATGGCGATTTCAACCTTGTTTCAGTACAGGAGGTTGAGCAGCTGATGAAAGGCGACACCTCGGGAAGAGTCATGCGCTGATAGTACTCAGACTATATCGTTTTTTTCACATAAACCTGATTTCATGAACAGAATTCCACTTACACTTGCAATAACATTGCTGGTCATTCTTTCTTCATGCAGGAAAGAGTTGCCTATAGAAAAAATAATTGACGAATCCCTTGCCTTCTCCGTAACGCAATACAGCCTTATGGCTGATGTAATGAAGGATAAACCGGATCTTCTGCCACGGACGACAGACACAACCGGCACCCTCGTCACAGCCACGTCAGAATGGTGGACCTCCGGATTTTTCCCGGGGAGCCTGTGGTTCCTTTACGAATATTCGGGCGATGAGAAGTTAAAGGATGCCGCTATCCTGATGACTTCAAGAATAGAAAAGGAGAAAAACAACAGTGGCACTCATGATCTTGGTTTTATGCTCTATAACAGCTTCGGAAACGGATTCAGGCTCACCAATGATGAGACCTATTATGAAATACTGCTTACCGGGGCAAAGTCATTATCAACACGTTTCAGACCAAACGTTGGTTGTATCCAGTCATGGGGGAGCAGCAGGAAATGGCAGTGCCCTGTGATAATTGACAATATGATGAACCTCGAATTCCTGATGTGGGCATTTAGCGTAACAGGTGATTCGAGCTATTATAAAATTTGCATAAGTCATTCAGACACAACATTAAAGAATCACTTTCGGTCTGATTATAGCTCCTTTCACGTAGTATCGTATGATACAATCACAGGGAAAGTGGAAAAGAAGCAGACCCACCAGGGCGCAGCTGACGAATCAGCCTGGTCGAGAGGCCAGGCATGGGGCCTTTACGGATATGTGACAATGTACAGGGAAACCGGTCTTGCACGGTATCTCGACCAGGCAGTTAAAATTGCTGATTTTCTGATTAACCACCCGAATATGCCTGACGACATGATACCATACTGGGATTTCAATGCACCTGATATTCCTGATGCAAAAAGAGATGCATCTGCAGGAGCCATAATGGCTTCGGCACTTATTGACCTGAGCAGACAGGTCGATACAATATCAGGTAAGAGATACCTGGGAGTTGCCGAAAAACAGATCAGAACCCTTGCCTCGCCCGACTATATGGCAAAACCCGGAGAGAACAGCTTTTTCATCCTTAAACACAGTGTTGGTTCAATCCCCGGAAAAAGTGAGGTTGATGTTCCTCTTACTTACGCCGATTACTATTATCTTGAAGCTATGTTGAGATACAGGTACCGGAAGCATTAAAAATCTATCATTGCTTTCATGACTCCGTCCGCGTAAGCTGCGACAAGGTCGAAAGCCTCTTTTGTCCGGGCAAACGGGAAACGGTGGGTAATCATGTTTCCTGTATTTATCTTTCCTGTTTTCATCATCTCAAGCGCTGGTACTACACAATCTACTTCCCGTCTGACAAAGAACAGTGATATCTCCTTGCGACGGGTATCGTCAACACTCATTGACCATCTTTCGGTATCCGGAATACCAACCACTGCAAGGCTGCCTCCAGGCTTCAGGATCTCAACAGCCTGATCGAGTGCCTCCTGCTGACCACAGCATTCAAATACGGCATCAAGTCCCAGGGGCTCATGCTGCATTATCCTTTCTGCAATATTCTCGTTCAGAGGATTGCCGGTATAAGATGCACCCTCCTTGCGCGCAATCTCAAGGCGGGCATCTATCTTGTCAGTGACATAAATAATATCAGCACCCTGAGCTTTTGCTGCAAGAAGAACGCTCATGCCTATAGGACCGAATCCCAGAATGCCAATCCGTGCATTTTTTATGTTGCCCGCTTTTTTTACCGAATAAATACCTATTGAAAGCGGTTCTGATAGTGAACCGTGATCAGGATTAAGTCCTGCTGTAAGCAGGAAACAACTCTCTTCAGGCATGACAATAAACTCCGACAGGCATCCCTCTGCCTGACCGGGACAACCCAGGAATTTTAATTTACGGCAGGTATGAGGTCTGCCGGAAAGACACTGATCGCATTCATGACATGACATAGCCGGTTCAATAGCTATAATATCGCCGGGCTTCACACTTTTAACTGCAGATCCTGTCTCTGCTACGACACCAGCACCTTCGTGTCCGACAGTAAATGGATATCCTACCACCTGGGAACCAATCCTTCCCCTGGTATAATAGTGAACATCCGAACCGCAGATGCCGACAACCGACATCTTTATTTTTACATCCTTCGGATCAACAATTACAGGATCAGGGACTTCCATCATCTTCATCTGCCGGAGCCCGGTTAACATTATCGCTTTCATATTATGAGACATTTAAACAAAACAAATATAATGATATCTTTATGTTAATCCTTTATGTTACTTTGTAGTAAAACATCAAGAAGGACCAGGGAAATTAAAGATTTTTTATGAGAAAAATTTACGGTATCGGCGAAACACTTCTTGACATAATCTTCAAGAACGGACAGCCCCAGGCAGCAAAACCAGGTGGGGCAATGTTAAACAGCACTGTCTCTCTCGGGCGTATAGGATTGCCCGTAAGTCTTGTCAGCGAGTATGCCGATGATGATGTCGGAAGCATAATTGATAAGTTCCTGCAAGAAAACGGTGTGGGAACAACCTTCGTGGATCATTACAGGGACGGCAATACGGCGCTGGCTATAGCTGTTCTGAATGAAAGAAATGATGCCAGCTATACCTTCTATAAAGACTATCCCTCACGAAGACTCGAAATGGATTTTCCGGTTATCCTGAAGGATGATATAATTCTCTGCGGCTCAATATATGCCATTACATCGGAAATAAGGAAAAAATTCAGGGATTTTGTCAGCAGTTCAAAGAAGAAGGGAGCCATAGTGATCTATGATCCTAATTTCAGGATGGCCCACGCATCGGAACTGGAAGAGTTAAGACCTTTGATCATCGAGAATATAGAAATGGCCTGCATAATAAGAGGATCCGATGAAGATTTCAGGAATATTTTCGGAACCGGCTCACCTGATGAGGCATGGGATATGGTCAGGAAATACTGCAATTGCCTGATATATACGGCTAATGCGGAGGGTGTATATGTGAGGACTACCGGTTACTCCGGAAAATTCCCTGTAAAGAAAATAACTCAGGTAAGCACAATAGGGGCGGGGGATAATTTCAATGCCGGAATGATCGCGGCGATATACAGGAACAGTATAAGAGTGGAAGATCTCGACAAAATGGGAGAGGAGAAGTGGTCACAGATTGTTGCCACAGGTGTTGATTTTGCTACTGATGTCTGTATGAGTTACGAGAACTATATCTCTCTGGAATTTGCCGGGAATTATAAATAGCTGACAGAATTAATGGAACCGCTCCGCGGTTCTGATTCATTTAATTATGGTACTATTAGCATTTATGTAACCGCTCCGCGGTTATTATAAAACAGATCTATTACAGGAACCGCAGAGCGGTTCCATAAATGATAGTGGCAAATACATTCCCGGGCAAATTATAAACCGCGGAGCGGTTCCATCAATGATAGTTACGGGATTATCAAAGCAATTAGAACCGCGGAGCGGTTCAATAATTTTATATTGATTTTGCATTAGCCAGCAGATATTTCTCTGCTTCAACCGACCATATGTAGTCGTTTTTTGAAACAATCTCGTGCAATTCTGCGTATAATCTATTATGGACTCCCATCTCCCTGAGCTTGTAAAGCGATACCAGCGGCATTGAAATATTTGTGTAAATAAGCTTTTTCCCTCCGGGTATCTGAGGCAGGTTCAATGTGGTTTCCACTACTGCATCAAGTCCCCCGACATGAGTTATCATTACTGCAGGATTTATCCTTCCTTCTCCTATAAGCTTAAGCGATTCACGCATATCATCGGTATTTCCGCCTGAAGTTCCGACAATATGTGTAAAAGCATAATGCACATTATAGAAATTAAACTTTGCTTTAAAATCCGGGTCTGTCGGTCCGGCAAAGAAATTAAGGCATCCGTCAAAGCCAAGTATTGCATCTCCCAGCTCAATAACCTGCTTTACCGGTGCAAATACGAATACATCATCAAATCCTCTTCCAGCTGTAAGATCGCGAAGATGCCTTACGGGATCAGTCGTTTTGGCGGTATTCATATAGGTCAGCTTAATACCTTCTTTTTCAGCATGTTCTGGAGGAAAAAGGCACGCTGCCCTTGAAAGCCTGTTATCATCAATATCCGTGACAGCGATCATTGAAGGCCTGCGGTCCTGGTGAAGAGCATAATCAATAGCGCCGAGTCCCATTGGTCCTACACCTGCAAGTATTGCCATCATGCCTCCTTCCCTGATTCCCATTTCGTGGTTATATGTTCCCGGAGGAACATGATAACTGGCGTGAAATGCACCGACGATGCATGACACTGGTTCGGAAAGCGATGCCGGGAACCATCCCTCACCCTCGTATGACAGAAGGCAGTCGGCTTCCATTACAATGTTTGGGATGATTATATGGGTGGCATCTCCTCCTATGAAGCGGAATGAATAACCCGGTGCATCAAGGGTACCGGTATGGGCCATCGCCGGCTGTATCGAGAATTTTCGTCCTTCACGAAACTTGTGACTCCATTTGCTGCCTGCTTTGAGTATCACTCCGGCAAATTCATGACCAAGTATTGTGGGATTGATATGTATATCATCCGGTATGCGCTTATGATCAGCACCCTGAAGGGCAGCTTTATGTGATGACATGCAAATACTGTCGGAAATGACCTGTGCGAGGATCTCATCATCCTTCATCGGAGGAAGATCAAATTCCTCAAGCCTCAGATCTTTCTTCCCGTATATTCTGACTGCTTTAGTCTTCATTTTCTTCTTTTTTATCACAGAGTAACACAGAGTTTTTCACGGAGTCTCACCGTTTCTCGCCCTCTCGCCCTCTCGCCCTCTCCTTGGTCTATCCCAACATCACCTGTCCCCCGGTTACCGGCAGCGCCTGTCCTGTCTCGTACTCCTGGTCAATGATATAGAGAAGTGCCTTCATCACATCATCCAGCCTGCAGCCCCGTTTCATTGGAACCTGTTCTTCATAATACTTTCTGACGTCTTCAATGGTTTTAGCACCGGGGACTTTGCCCGTTTTAAGGTACTGGACAAACAATCCATTGTGCGGATCAGACCAGAGGGGACCTTCATAAAAATTACCAGGACAGATGGCATTGACCTTGATCCTGAAGGGTGCCAGTTCCATTGCAAAGGACTGTGTGAGTCCGATACCTCCGAATTTGGCCCCGGCATATGCAAAATTGCGGTTACTGCCCCGAAGTCCCGATTTTGAGTTGATCTGTATAATGTCTGTAAAATAATCCGGCTTCTCCAGGTTCTGCTGCTTCATAACCTCGGAAGCATATTTTGTGCAATAATAAAAACCATTATAATTAATGCCGGTAACCTTTGAAAACAGATCCGGTTCCATTTCATCAAGTCCCCCGGCTTTAAGGATACCTGCATTGCTTACCATAATATCAAGACCTCCGAATTCACTTACTGTTTTTATTACCAGCTCTTTAACCGACGCAGCATCAGCAACGTCGGCCATTATGAAAACAGCTTTTCCTGAGGATTTTTCCTTCATCAACGCAGATACAAGCTTGTTGCCTGCTTCTTCATTAACGTCAGCAACCACGACATTCAGATCAAGCCTGTACAGGGATTGAGCTATTCCAGCACCAAATCCCTGTGCTCCGCCCGTAACAATGGCAACTTTGTGAGCCAGCTTGTTCTGATCAGTATCCTGTCTGGCGATTTTCCTCCTGTAATTTTCTGCCTCCCACTGGTCAATAAAAGAAACCTGGTCAGGTGTAAGGAATTTTATCCCTCCGCCCTGAAGGGCGTAATGGCTTATCCTGATATTGTCCTCATAAACATCAAGAACAGTTTCAGCTCCAGAGAAGGTTTCATCGATCGCGAAAACGCCCATATCCTTTATCACAATGACTTTTGGAAGATAACCGTACTCATTCAGAAAACGGGGAAGCTGGCTTTTAAAAGAATCAAGTATCTTTTCTGCTGTGGACGATTGTTCAATATAGAGAAACCTTGCCTTGCAATAAACTATGATATCAGGAATAAGCGGAAGTGAAATCTTATGATACTCCTGTTGACTGGTATAGTATTTTGAGATCAAAGTGTTATTTCTGTACCTGATTACTTTTGGCACCTTGTCTGAAAGCAGCATGCGTATTCCAGGCAAAACCTTATGGAGCAACGAATTGTAAGGCAGCTGTTCAATACCTGAAACAGGCTTTATATTTTTTTCAATAGTTGTGATTATATTAGTGTATATCTGCTTAATATCGGCAATAGTTTCTGCACCGGCAAAAACACCATGGTTTTCAAGGAAGATAATCTGAGGGTCATCAGGAAATTTACTTCGGTAAGCCAGGATCTCTTTTTCGAGTTTTTTAAAAAGAGTATAGCCCGGGTCCGTATATTCCACAAAAAGGACTTCATCTCCAAAATTCTGTTTTATGAAATTTTCTGCATTCCTGCTGCACAGGACACCATTTACAAGTGAAGGGTGCAGGTGAACCACAAACTTGTACCTGATCATCTCATGCAGCGAAGTCTCAACCGATGGACGTCTTTTCTGTGACTGGTCAATGATACAATTAAAGAGATCATTTTTTACCTGGTCTTCCCTTGTTACAGGATCATCGGAGTAGCTTTTTGAAGCGATCTTCTGCAGATTCCCTCTGCTCAGGGCGACAAGTCCCTCTTCGGTCAGATCTGATAAAGGGTATCCGCTTGCCTTAATCCATATCGTGTTTTTATCCTTGAATGAACTATTTCCTCCGCCGGCTATCACGAAGTTCTTATCACTTCCATAGAACCTCGATATCTCAATCAGATCTTTTATGTCATGATTCATATTCACTCCTGTTTAAATAGTACTCAATTACCATATGTCCAAGTTTTGCGAGCCCGTTCTTCTGTTTCAGGCTGAGCGTTCCGTCGTCAAGAACGTAACCCTGCCGGTTTTGCGCCCTCAGGTACTGATGGGCGGCTATAACGCATGCCCCTTCCCATGCAATTCTTTTTAACGATTCATCCAGAGGCACAGAACCTCTTGATACGACAGTCAGAGGAATAAGCTCGGGTGTATTATGTTCTGTACCGAATGTTATTACGAAACCTTTTTCATGAAAGAACTCAACAAAATCCTTAAGCATAGACGGGTCATTTCGCCCGGGTATCAGTTCAATGCAGCCGATGCCCAGGAATGAAAGAGTTGAGCAAAGCTTTTCGGCATCATTTTCAAATTCAGTGAATTTTCCGGACGGATCATCAAGAAGGACCGGATAACAGGGTATCCCTCCTGCATTGACTATTATTTTAAGGATCCTGTTCAGTTCCATGAAGGAACTTTCGTCTTCCTGAACGAACGCCGGGCCTCCGGACTTTAAAAGGTTCGACCGTATCTCGTTTTCAAGAGCAGCCGGATTATCCAGACCTGTTTTTGTCTTTTTCCCTCCGTAAAGAGTTTCAATGAATCCGAGCTGTTCCTCAGACGTATTGAAATTCTTCATGGCCAGAACCCTGACAGCTTTTGCAAGATGCCTCTCACGAACAAGCTCACGGGCGTATTTATCTTTTATGTCTTCATAGGTGATTCGAAGTGAAGAATCTATCGGTTCAATCAGGCTGTTGAGCTTATCAATCATTGCCCTTACCTGGTTCTGGCTCTCCTTTATTACTCTTTTGATCCTTATTTTATCCAGCCAGCCCGGCCTGAACGGATAGTCCAGCCCTTTACCGCAGAAATATATTCTTCCCGGATTATTCGGATCATTGATCCTGATGCCGTCCTTCTGCTCTTTTTTCATCAGACCGATGAATTCAATATTGAACAGTGGAAATATCTTGTTACGCAGGCATTCGGAGTAGAATACATCATAGCCGTCAGTCACAAAGAAATCGTTTATACCAAGAACTGCTATTTCTTCATTCTTAGCCATTGAGAAAATAGTCTTTAGATTGTCAAAGGCGCTGAACGAATAGGGAGTATGAATATGCCCGTTGGCTTCCCTGAACGCCGGAACAGAAATGTCATTCAATCTTTTAGTAAGCTCTTCGCAAGAAGGGAAACCGGACAGCAGGTTTTTTGTCATTGGATCGGGTTTGGTTTCTGTCTTAATCTGGAGAAGAGCGTGATTTAATTACCTGAACAACCGGTCAATTTCACGTATTCTTGAAGGATTCAGCATGCTTTTTTTGCCTTTCATCTCAACGATCAGAGTCATTTTTGCGGCATTTTCAAGGACCTCCAGCTTATCGAATGCTTTTAACAGATCACTCCCCGTTGTTAGTATACCATGGTTTTCAAGCAGCAGAATGTCAGCATCCTCAGAGTTTTCTGCAACAATATCTGCAAGCTCCGCAGATCCCATCAGGGCATAAGGTACAAATTTTGGAGCTCCGCATATTGCCCTTGCTTCGGCAGTAAGACTGGTGTTGATTTCGCATTTCATTGCCGTGAATGATGAAGCAAAAACGGGATGAGCATGAACGATGGCTGATACATCCTTCCTCTTCTTGTATATCTTCAGGTGAAGGGAATATTCGATTGACGGTTTGAGACCGGGAGTCAGATTTTCACCCAGTATCGTCATTATTCCGACCTCTTTCCATTTCATCCGTCCTTTATCAGTGGCGGAAGGAGTTATAACGATGATATCCTCAGAAACACGCACGCTTATGTTCCCCCCGGATGTTGTTGTAAGCCCAAGGCGGTAAAGACGCTTCATAAAACGGGCAACCTCTTTCCGCTCTTTTTTATACTTCTGATCTTTATTCATTTATTGCCTTTTTTCAATTGATAAAGTTTGAATCCTGAACCCTAAACCAGGTCTTTCACACCCCCCAGTACATATTGTGGCCGGTAGGGAAAATTGTCAATATCTTTTTCCCTGCGCTTTCCATCCATGCAAGAAACTCATTAACACCCGGTAAAAGCTTATTCCCGTGATAGATTACACCATCCATATCTATGATGAAACCTGATTTGTTTCTGATATTCTCTTTAATGCTTTCCATATTTCTTC